>NZ_JBJPHU010000225.1:0-4299 GCF_052939515.1 Phormidesmis sp. 146-33 | reverse complement strand
GTTGAATTTGATTAGCGCAAACACGGAAGATCAAATGTCGTTTATTTAAACCGCTAGAGAAATTACTGATCCTTTGACTAAAGTTTCAGCATTAACCCCTAGAAATGGAAGATAGTAACCAGGAAAGGCAAAAGACGGACTCCGGCAAACTTGGTCGATAACCCTATGCAAATTCACTGTGGGTGAGCTTTTGCTCCACTCGCTATCGAGAAGAGATCGACCGAGATTGGCTAAGGATCGTGAATTGAATAAGATCGATAATTGCCTAGTTGCTTCGCCCCCTAAATCCCCCATTCTGGGGGACTTTGAGAAAGCAGACATTCTAGAATTTAAGGCAGTTTCGCGGTTCAAAGTCCCCCAAATTTGGGGGATTTAGGGGGCAGAAGCCGAATTAAACGAAGCGAAACCGCGAGAATTACAGGTTGTTTAATTCACGATCCTAATTCTTTTTTTGAAGAAACTAAGCTATGGACAACCTTATAGTGGATAGTTTTATTGATCCCCATCTGGATCGTCTAGTAAAACTTCTATAATTTTTTTTTAATCATTCTAACGGTATAGTGTCATTCACTCTGCTGATAGAGATAAAACACCGTTAGCAGATTCTAAAGTGATGCCAAGTGTAAATCCTTATCAAAAGACTATCGTTCTTGGGGAGTTAAAGACATGGCATACGCTAATAGACCTGTTGTTGACGCTACGACAATCCAACCTGTTGCTGACTACCATGATCGCGTTCGTTGGGGCCCGATCATTTCTGGACTGGTTGTTGCATTAGCCTCTCAATTGATTCTCACTGGGATTGGGGCAGCCATCGGCGCAACCACGATCGCCAATTCGGGTGCTCCTCGCTCAAACTTGGATGAAGTCGGCAGTGCCGTTGGTATCTGGTCGATCATCAGCCTGCTAATTTCGCTGTTTATCGGTAGCTGGGTAATGGCGCGGGCTTGTGGCCCCATGAATCGGGGAACCGCGATGCTGAATGGAGCCATTCTTTGGGCAACCACCTTGGCGCTGAGTGCTTACCTGCTAGCAAGTGGCGTTTCGGGTGCGTTTGGGATTATTGCTTCTAATGCAGGCGAGGTTGCCAATCAAGTCATTCCAGGGGGCGCGGCCAATGCACCCAATGTGGTTCCTAGCCCTGGCGTGACAGCTGATCAAACCCGCGATGCTGCGGGTGGTGCGGCTAGAGCGGGTTGGTCGTTTGCGATCGGTTCTCTCTTAGGCTTGGTAGCTTCCTTGATTGGGGCCGCTGCTGGTGCGCGGAGTCCTCGCACAACGACCACTGCTTACACAGAGCCAACGGTTCGATAACTTGGTTGTTTGACCATCCTCTCTTTCCCCTTGTTCTTCTAGGACGGGGGAATTTTTTTATTTAGTTTTTTAAGAAATTAAACTTGATGGCTGCGATCGCTCAAAGCTGTCTCGGTCGGAAAAGATTTCAAAAAATTGCTCAACATCAGTGAGTTCAAACACGATTTTGACTTCATTAGAAACTGAACAAAGAGAAAGCTTGCCTCCCTCTGCTTTAACGGTTTTGAGGGCAACGATCAACAGCCCCAAACCAGAACTATCCATAAAGCTGACCTCTTTAAAGTCAACTAAGATATTTCGTACTCCAGTACTGAGACTACTATTAATTTCCTGGTTAAACAGGTCAGCTTGAGTGCTGTTTAAGATTCCAGAAGGATAAAGAACTTTGATTGTGGGGTTCATAAGGGTATACCTGTCAAGAGCAAGGTTGAGATAGAACACTTTAATATTCAGGCAACAATCCGTGCTATCCGCACTATCCTAACGTGGTTAACATACCCTTGATACTAGTATTAATAACTTGAGTGTATTCTACAGCGTGCTTTTTATGCGACTGGTCTTACTTCAGTAGATTAACTTAGCCCTGAGCTAGGTTACAGAAGTAAAAGAGCTTTTTAAGTAATCTCACTCAGAGAAGGAAGATGAGTTCTGTTTTATCTTGACAGCAATCGGAGTTCTAAGATTATTCGTATTTCTAGCATGTCTACCATCTGAAACTGTTTGTTCAAGCTCTGCGCGATCGCGTCAGCCAGTTTGCCCTGCTGTTAGCTTGAGGGATTGAAAATGAAAAAGAAATTGATATTTTTAAGTATTCTCACGGGTACGATCGTCACGCTAATTGCTAAACCTTGCCTGAGTTTGCCGCTCTCACCCGGCGATCGCCTCAAAGTTTCGATTCCTGAAGGCGAATTGTTTAATGGTATTTACGAGGTCAATATTGATGGGACGCTTCAGATTCCCTATTTACCGCCGATTCGCGTTGCCGGACTAGAACCTGCTCAAATCGAACAAACGCTGTCCCAAACCCTGCTCGAAAAGCGACTGTTTAATCCCCGTTTTTTGCAAGTCACCATACAACCTGTAGAGTGGTCAGCCATTCAAGTTAGTGTCGCAGGTGCAACCTTTGAGCCGGGTCGTCTCTTGCTCAATCAGCGTAGTCCCGAAGCGCGGGCCCGCATCACCCAAGCATCCGGAGACTATCCCCCAGAGCGGTTTTTGATTGCGGCTATCCGAGAAGCAGGAGGTGTCATGCCCAACGCCGATGTGAAGAACATTCGCCTGATTCGTAACGGACAAGCTACGACGATCGACCTTTCTGGCGTTTTTTCTGGAGAAATCATTCAAGACATTCCCTTGGTGGCGGGTGATCAGATTATTGTGCCCGATACTCAAAAAGTGCATCCTGAGCTAATTCGCCCCTCTCAGATCACGATTCCGGGCGTGCGCGTATTTTTATCCAATCTGACGCAGCCCGCCAGCAGCAATTCGGGTGCCTCAGTGAACAAAGATGCGACGGCTTTTGTCTATGGTTCTCGTTTGTCTCAGGCGGTCATTGCAGGAAACTGCGCCGGGGGCAGCACCGAAAATGCCAAACGTCGAGCGCTGCTAGTTCGTACCGATCGTATGACCGGAGAAACGAAAGTCATGGAACGCCCGATCGAAGATCTGCTGCGAAAAACCAACGACGATGCGACCAATCCTTTTCTGATGCCGGACGATGGCATCGCTTGCTATGACTCCAAAATCACCAACATGAGGGGTGTTGCGGATACTCTGGGTGCCATCTTTTCTCCCTTCTCACTATTGCTGAATCTGCTTAGAAAATGATGAATGCAACCAATCAAGCCCTCCTAAAGCCTGCCAAAAAAGGACGATGGCAACGCTATGTCTTTATGGGTCTCGTCGTCAATTCTGCGATTTGGGGCACAACGCTGTTTTTTCTTAAGGTCGCAAAACCAACTTACATCAGCGAGTGGGCGTTAATTCTTCCAGGGTCGGGGCCAGGGGTGAGCGTGAATTTGCCAGATATTGGTCAAGCAAGTTCTTCGAGTAGTTCGCCGTTTGGTGGCCCGACTCAAGATCCCAGAGCCAACTATCAGTTCATCGCGACCAGTGAAACGGTGATCAAAAAGGCGGCGGCGATCGTCAACCTTCCTCCTGAGAAGTTTGGAGAACCTAAGATTAAGCTGCTCGACAACACCACGATTATGAAGTTTGAGGTGACGGGGGGCAGCGCTCAAGAGGCTCAACAAAAGTCACGAGCGCTCTACAAAGCGTTGGTCAGTCAGTTGACCCTACTGCGAGTTGAGGAATTAGCCCGACGCGATGATGGCATTCAGTCCACGTTGCAGTCAGCGAAAGCTAAACTTGTTGAGGCCCAGCAAGGACTTTCTGAGTTTAAGTTGAGGTCTGGATTGAGTTTTCCAGGGCAGATCGACAATCTCTCGGTCAACGTAGAACAGTTGCGTCGTCAACGGGCTGAAGTCATCGCGCAACAGCAGCAAGTGGGCAATCGGCTTCAACAACTGTCTGCCAGTCTAAAAATTTCGCCTCAGCAAGCTGCCAGTGCTTTTGTGTTGCAGGCTGACCAACTGTTTCAGCAAAACTTAAAAGACTACAGTGAAGCCAGCGCGACGTTATCCGTTTTGTTATCAAAGTGGGGAGACAACCATCCCAGTGTGATCAAGGAGAAGGCCAGACTAGAAGCGTCTCAAGCGGCAGTGTCCGATCGCAGTCGATCGCTCCTTGGTCGTGCAATCGATCCACAAATGCTGGGGGCGATTCAGCTAACGGCTAACGAATCGGGCCGGGCTGGGTTGTTTCGGGATCTGGTGGCTGTGCAGGCTGACTTTCAAGGATTGACCGCCCAAGCTGAATCGATCGACCAGCAAATCAAGCTTTTAGAATCACGGCTCAACGGGCTGGCTCAGGGACAAACAACCCTGGAAAATATGAAGCGAGAAATGCAGACGGCAGAAGCGGTTT
>NZ_JBJPHU010000224.1:0-4368 GCF_052939515.1 Phormidesmis sp. 146-33 | reverse complement strand
AAATGAATCCTAGCCAGAAGGAGGAAATTATGCAGAACCTGACCAGTTGGGAAGAGAAAGGGATGGAAAAGGGCATGGAAAAGGGCATGGAAAAGGGCATGGAAAAGGGCATGGAAAAGGGGCGGCGATCGCTCGTGTTTCTCCTTTTACAGCAAAAAGTGGGACAGTTACCTCAATTTCTAAGCGATCGTATCTCAACCATGTCTGCTAACCAACTAGAAGCACTCGCGATCGCGCTATTGAGCTTTAGTACGATCGATGACCTGACAACTTGGCTAGACAATCAAGGATAGCGTTCGTAGCTCAGATGATCATTGGCAGTACGTTGATCAACTATAAAAGTTTGTACAGGCAAGCGATCGCACCCTATCCATCATGCACGAATCCAATTTTTTCTGGTTTGGCTGGATCTTGACGTTTGTAGTGTCCTGTATTGTTCTGAGTTTGTCCTCAAGGAGAAAGACGAATTCGATCAAAAATCCAGTTGCTTCGCAGTTACTTAGAGAGGCGATCGCAACCTCAAAGCAGACTGATTTAGAGCAGCAGTGTTTGCGGTTGAGAGAACAGCTTCAACAACAAAAAACACAACTCAATCAGGACTTTCAGACTGACACCTTTGAACAATTGCAAACGCTGCTAACTAATTATCCTAGTGCCCGCAAAATGGCAGCCGCCAATCCCAATCTTCCGGCCCAAAACTTATCCGCCCTTTTTACACCATTAGAGAATCTGCTTGAAAGCTGGGGTATCGAAGCGATCGGTGTTCCCTGGAGTCAAGTACCCTACGATCAGAGACTACACCAACCCGACATCGAAGACCTGTCAGCAGGTGAACTCGTCTACATTCGATTTGTGGGCTATCAGCAGGGCGATCGTATTCTCTGTCCCGCCAGAGTCAGTCGGACGCTGCCACCCGTTCAGACGATTAAATCATCAAACAAAAGTTAAGATGCCTGATATCGCCATCTGATTTGAATTGTGGAAATTTAGTTATTGATGGTTAGTCACAAATCAATGGCTAATCAATAGCTAACGGCTAACAATCCATTATTTGATGATTCTCATAGACGATTTAGGACTTTCTATAGCCCCTGTTAATTCTGATTCCAAAACGCTCCATGACTGCGATCGCCATCGACTTCGGCACGAGTAACACTGTTGTTAGCATTCTTGAACCTGACACCCAAGCTCCCAAAACGCTGCGGTTTCCAACCATTTCGCGGCTGTTTCGCTTGACCAAAAACGGAGAAAAACTCGAAATTCCCGTAGTGCCGACGGTGATGTTTGTCAAAAGTGCAGACGAATTTGTGGTGGGAGAACAGGCACGCCTCCTTGCGGGTAACTCGAAGAGATCACAGCGCTTGGGACTCACTCAACCCGATCGCTTGTTTAAGTCGTTTAAGCGGGATCTGGCTGCTGATTTTCAACCGCCGCCTCGTCAGATTGATGGAATTAGCTACAGTGTTGAATCAGTTTCTAACCAGTTTTTACAATACATTTGGCAACAGATTAAACAACAGAATATTACCCCCTCTCAAGTAATTTTTACCGTCCCGATCGGAGCCTTCGATCGCTATCATGATTGGTTTCGTGACATGGCTGATCAGCTAGAAGTTTCTCAAGTGCAGTTGGTAGACGAATCAACCGCCGCCGCTTTGGGATATGCGATTCAGCGTCCTGGTTCTCTAGTTTTGGTTGTTGATTTTGGCGGCGGAACGCTTGATCTGAGCCTTGTCCGAACGGTCGCGGGAACGTCTGGAATCCATCGAGCCGAAGTGTTGGCTAAATCAGATGCCTACATTGGGGGAGAAGATATTGATACCTGGATTGTGGAAGATTATTTACATCAAATCGGGGCTTCACGAGAAACGGTAGGCGCGATCGGTTGGCAAAATCTACTGGCGATCGCCGAACGTCTCAAAATCCGCTTGTCCAGTGTCGAATCAGCAACCGAAAGCTGGCTCAATGAAGAAACCTTTACCTCCTATGATCTGAAGCTCGATCGCACTCGGCTAGAAACCATTCTCGAATCGCGTCACCTACTCGAACAGTTGCGTCAGGCGCTTGATGAAGTGTTAACGATCGCCCTGGGTAAAGGGATTCGTAAAGGTGATCTGGAGCAAGTTCTTTTAGTCGGAGGAAGTTGTCTAATTCCCGCCGTTCAACAGCTTGTTCTCTCTTACTTTGGGCGGCAGCGCGTCAAGCTCGACAAACCCTTTGAAGCGGTTGCTCACGGAGCCTTGGCGCTGACTCAACTGACTGGAATTGACGACTATTTGCGCCACACCTACGCAATTCGCTTATGGGAACCTGCGGCGCGATCGTATACCTACTTTCCGCTCTTTGACCAGGGCACCTCCTATCCCTGTCAGCGTTCCGAAGTTCTGACTTTACAGGTCGCCACAACAGGACAGCAAGAAATTCGCCTCGATATTGGAGAAGTGGCCGCCGTCTCACAAGCCGAAGTCACCTACGACGCTCAGGGCAGAATGACCAGCACCCCTTTACGCCAACAAGAAACCTATCGCCCCCTCGCCCATCAGGAACCGTCCGTTTGTGTCGCGCACCTCGATCCACCCGGACAGATTGGACTCGATCGCATCACCGTCCAGTTTGAAGTCACCGACCAGAGAATTTTAGTCGCTACTGTGCGAGACTTGCTAACCGATAAACTTTTAGTCGAACGGGGAGCGATCGCCAAACTTCAATGAGAGCAAATTTAGCCCTATTCCTTGAGAAGGTTACATCAATACCATCACCATCCTAAAGTGTTGAATTGCATTCTCTCCCCAAAGCACTGTGAGCAATGAGAACCAAAGTGACCCACCTGCACCCACCCCTCATGAATTGCCTGTGTTTAGAGAGCCGCTTGAATGGTTACGGCGATCGCCCCCCTGGTTACAAGTCGTCTTAGTCGTCACAATTTACTTGACCCTTTGGTATGGACTGGATCTCATGTCTGTGAAATTTGAGTCAGCCCCCGAAATTCAAGTCTGGTATCCGCCTTCTGCCCTAGATGTCGTCCTTTTGCTGGTGTTTGGTCTGCGCTTTTGGCCGACCCTGCTGCTTAATACTTTCATCCATTACTGGTTTGTGAGTCCTCGCCAACTGCCGATCGAGACGCTGATTGTCTTTGATGTTGTCACGACGATCGGTTACACCGGGGCTTGCTGGCTATTGCTCAAAGTCTTAAAAATTAATCCTCGACTTCGACAACTGCGCGATGTGATTTGGTTTACGGTGATCGCGGCTCTGATTGCCCCCCTGATTATTGCGTTCTTACAAGTCGTTAATTTTGCCACGATCGGACTGATTCCCTGGTCACAGTGGCTCATGCTTACATTGCACTACTGCGCGGGCGACTCGACAGGAATTGGGATGTTAGCCCCTTTTTTGCTGGTATTGCTGCGAAAGGTGCCTTGGATCTGGCTACATCGAGAAGCGCGGCCCCTTGCGGGTAACTCGAAGAGATCGCCTCAAGATTCGGGTGGAGATGATGAGTTGCGCTGGCCGTCGCGTCAAGGAATCCCGGTTCTGTTGTTTCATGTGAAACTACTGGCAGCAGGAATCTGGGTCGGCTATGGCACTCCCCGTGGCACGAGTTTGGACTATACCTACTTTGTATTTTTGCCGATGATCTGGATTGCGATTCAGTATGGGTTTCCGAGAGCAACGGCGACTGTTTTGGGAATCAATCTGGGCGTAGCGTTCTTAGTCGGTTCTCGGAGCGGGGCTGCCAATACGCTGGCGCTGCAATTTGGTCTGATGGGCTTTACGCATACCGGGATTGTGTTGGGAGCGATCGCCACTGAGCGCAAACGAGCCGCCCAAAGACTCAAACAAATGTATCAGCGAGTCAGAACGTTAAATCGAGGGCTAGAACGTCAGGTTCACGAGCGCACGGCTCAACTCAATCAACAAATGCAGCAGCTTCAGCAGTTGGGCCATCTCAAGGATGACTTTTTGAGTACCGTTTCTCACGAATTGCGAAGTCCGATGGCCAACATGAAAATGGCGATTCGGATGTTACAACTGTCTTCAAACCACGAACATCGCGATCGCTACTTAGAAATTTTGCAGCACGAGTGCGATCGCGAAACAGCCCTGATCAATGATTTGCTGGATTTACAACGGATCGAAGCAGGCGCAGACATTGCAGAAATGCAGTCACTTTGTCTTCAAACTTGGCTCCCAGCGATCGTGGACACCTTTCAAGAACGCGCTCAGTCGGGTCAACAAGTTCTCCGCCTCCATCTAGACAGTCACCTGCCTGCTGTGCTTACCGACCCCGCCAAATTAGAGCGAATTGTCACGTAACTACTCAGGCTTAAAACATCATAACGATTTGCGTCAAAGCACAGAAGTAGA
>NZ_JBJPHU010000223.1:0-4428 GCF_052939515.1 Phormidesmis sp. 146-33 | reverse complement strand
GTGTTGTCAGGAAAGTCGATCGCCATTGCATTAATCGTTCGTCCCTCGACCTTGACGTGATTAGCTTCAGCCAGCTTTAAGGCAACCTCCACCATCCCAGGAGAATAGTCAGTCGCCACACAGTTTGCGCCCAGTTTTGCAAAGTAGACGCTGTTTTCACCCGCGCCACAGCCCAAATCGAGTAAATATTTGCCGCGCACATCGCCAAGCTGTCGGAGAATAAAGCGATTTTCGGGAGCCGTACAAGCCTCAAAGTAATCAGCGACTCGAATGCCATCTACCTCGATCGTGCTGGCCCACTGGTCGTGGAAGTCCTGCTCTTTGCGTAAAACATCGTCTTGCATAAGCTTTAAAAAAATAAAGGGCAGACTAATGTCCACCCCACAAATTATCACTGATGCTGCGAAATGGGTAACGGCTGTAGGGATGTTTTCTGCGCCATCCCCCCTGACCAATGACCTAATCCTCAGATTTGTCTTTGTTTAGAAACAGGGGTAGAAACCGCTTCTGGTTCACTTTCGACCTGTTGTAGAGCGGCATAAAGGCGGTTTAGCGCGTTCACGTAAGCCTGAGCAGAGGCAACGATAATGTCTGTGTTTCCAGCGTGACCTGAGAAAATGCGATCGCCATACTTAATCCGAATTGTCACCTCGCCGATCGCATCAATGCCTGCTGTGACAGACTGCACCGAAAATTCAATCAACTGATTGGGCACATTGATCACCCGATTGATCGCTTTATAAACGGCATCCACGGGCCCGGTTCCCGTAGCAGCATCGATCAGTTCTTCGCCTTCAGGAGTTCGCAGACTCACCGTTGCCGTCGGAAAAGCGCGATCGCCACAAGACACCTGCACCATTTCCAATTTGAACAGTTCGGGAACTTGTTGAACTTCGTCGTTGGCGATCGATTCCAAATCCCAGTCGGTGACTTCTTTTTTCTTGTCGGCCAGCTCTTTAAAGCGCAAAAAGGCTTTATTCAACTCGTTGTCAGACAAATCAAAGCCCAATTCCTTGAGCCGAGTGCGGAAAGCGTTGCGCCCAGAGTGCTTGCCCAAGATAATCTGATTGCTCGTCAAGCCGATCGACTGAGCATCCATAATCTCGTAGGTTTGCTTGTTTTTGAGCATTCCATCCTGATGAATGCCCGACTCGTGCGCGAAGGCGTTGGCACCGACGATCGCTTTGTTGGGCTGCACCAGCATTCCGGTCAGATTGGACACCAGCCGCGACGTTTTGTAGATCTCCTGGGTGTTGATGTTGGTCAGAGGCGCTTCGGACTCAGCAGGACGACCCAAAAAGGGATTGAAGTATTGACGACGAACATGCAGCGCCATCACCAATTCTTCGAGAGCAGCGTTTCCGGCTCGTTCGCCAATACCGTTGATCGTGCATTCCAACTGTCTCGCGCCGTTTTTGACCGCTTCTAAGAAACAGGCCACTGCTAACCCCAAATCGTTGTGACCGTGAACGGAAATGATCGCCTGATCGACATTGGGAACGTTTTCACGAATGCCGCGAATCATGTCGCCAAACTCACTCGGAGTCATGTAGCCAACCGTATCGGGAATGTTGATCGTTTTGGCCCCAACGGCGATCGCCCGCTCCAGCACTTCATACAAAAACTTGGGATCAGACCGCGCCGCATCCATCGGCGAAAACTCAACATCCTCAACAAAAGATTTGGCATAAGCGACCATTTCTTCGGCGATTTCTAGCACTTGCGATCGAGACTTTTTCAACTGATATTCCAGATGAATGTCTGAGGTGGAAATAAAGGTGTGAATTCGCGGATGGGCGGCGGGTTTGAGCGCTTCGGCGGCCGCTTTGATGTCAGCGGGAATTGCGCGTGCCAAACTGCAAATGATCGGCCCATCCTCAGTCCCGACGGTTTGGGCGATCCGTTCGACGGCTTCAAAATCTCCAGGACTGGCGTAGGCAAACCCCGCTTCGATCACGTCCACTCCAAGTCGCGCCAGTTGCCGAGCGATCGCCAGCTTTTCATCCACATTGAGCGTTGCGCCAGGGCACTGTTCACCGTCGCGCAAAGTGGTATCGAAAATGATGATCCGGTCTGGAGATGGAACGTTCATAGATCGAATAAGTTTGGTAGTAAGAATTTTGTGGCAGTTGCGCCATTCCAACTATTCTAGTACCCACCTTTTGACATTAAACCGTCAGCTTTGGAATTGTTGAAGAGGAGACAGAGGTGATTATCTCAATGATTCTCTCTGAGTAAACGTTCAGACTGAACCCGATATCCCCGAACGATTGGCTTTGACGCAATATCAGGGTGCCTTTCAAGACCTTGGATGCAGCGTAAAAATTCTTTTATGGCTTCTTTTTTACGGCTTCTCACAGATCAACTCGTTAACGGGGCTTATTAACGAAAAGAGGTCGATCTTGATAATATAGTGTTGCAAACAATTCAGTATTAGCGGAACCGATAACAATGGTCAGAGGGATTAGAGCGGGTCAATATGTGGAACAGATGAGAGGATACAAGGCTTTCATCCCTAACCCACTACCGCCCATTCCTGAAGTCACTATGGATCAGGAAATGTAGAACCTCTTGTCCCAGGCAGATCGTGCGTTGGGGCGGCTAGACGGAGCAACCGATGCACTTCCTAATCCAGATCTGTTTGTGTTTATGTACGTTCGTAAAGAAGCCGTTCTATCGAGTCAAATTGAAGGCACCCAAGCCTCTTTGATAGATGTCCTGGAGTTTGAATCTCAAGCTTTAGAACCAGATAATCCTCAAGAAGTGGCTGAGGTTGTCAACTATATTGCTGCAATCAACTATGGTCTTGAACGACTCAAGAGTTTGCCTGTATCGTTGCGACTGATTCGAGAAATTCACAAAGAGTTGATGCAAGGGGTCAGAGGGGACGAACGCGAACCAGGAGAGTTTCGCCGCACCCAAAATTGGATTGGTGCAGGAGGATGTGCATTAGAGAAGGCGACTTATATTCCTCCTCCACCGTATGAAATGCTTCAATCTCTAGATAATCTGGAGAAGTTTTTGCATAGCCCACAACCGATGCCTACCTTAATTAAAGTGGGTCTGGCTCATGCTCAATTTGAAACAATTCACCCTTTTTTGGACGGTAATGGAAGAACAGGGCGATTACTTATCACGTTTCTATTGTGTGAACAAAACACATTACAACGACCACTCCTCTACATTTCTCACTATTTCAAGAAATATCGGGCCGAATACTACGATCGACTTCAAGCCATCAGGGATAGCGGCAACTGGGAAGGCTGGCTAAAATTTTTTCTGCGTGGGGTTTACGAAGTAGCCCAGGAAGCCGCTGCAACCGCCCGCAAAATCGTCAACCTGAAAGAAGAGCATCGCCAATTGGTACTCAGCGTAATGGGGCGACGATCCGGTAATGCGATCGCGCTACTTGAGAGCCTTTATTTCAAACCCATTTTTACTGTTGAACATGCTGAGTTAATCACGGGGCTGTCCTATCCCAACGCCAACACTTTGATCAAGGATCTTAGCGAGATTGGTCTTCTAAAAGAAATCACTGGACAAAAGCGTAATCGAGCTTTTTCTTACGCCCCATATCTTGCTGTTTTCCAAGATGTTTAGCAATAGTCGCAAACCAAATCTACTTAGGTTGGACTCGAACGATCGGGCGCTTATTCACAACGCCTGACACCTCAGCATCAGGGGAAGGTTGCTTTCAGTAATCGGCTTTCTCAATGTGCCCCCGAATGTCATTTAAATCGATGTAGCGGTCAGTAGCATTGCGTAATTCTCTGGCAATCATTCCCTCTGTAGAAACGACTGTAATGTGCGTACTTTTGCATCGAAGAAACTCGATCGCTCGCTCAAAATCGCCATCTCCACTAAACAAAATTACGCGATCGTACTGGTCAACGGTGTTAAACATATCGACAACAATTTCAATATCTAAATTCGCTTTTTGGGAGTAGCGACCCGATGTATCGTCATAATATTCTTTGAGAATTTTGGTACGAACGGTGTAGCCCAAACTAATTAATGCGTCCCGAAATCCGCGTTGATCTTGGGGATCTTTTAGCCCGGTGTACCAAAAAGCGTTGACTAACTCAACATCTGGCTCGCTAATAAAATGCTCTAGGACTCGCTTGGGATCAAAGAACCAGCCATTTTTTTGTTGAGCGTAGAACATATTGTTGCCGTCTACAAATATAGAGAGACGATTCATTGAATAATGCATAGAAAGTTTAGACCTAAAAATTGTAGAAAAATTGGAATAATTAATTCTAGCAACGTAAAACCAGTCAATCGCTGAAAATCACGTTGCTGAGATTAATCCTTTGACAACTGTTGATAAACCTTGACCTAAAGTTGTTCCATAAGTCGAGACAACTTTCATGCAACACTTAATTCTTAGAAGTGATTATCAGATATCTCTCTGAAGATAGAGGTTAT
>NZ_JBJPHU010000037.1:0-60053 GCF_052939515.1 Phormidesmis sp. 146-33 | reverse complement strand
GACTAGAATACTATGCTACTTGTTGGGCTGAAATGGGGAGCGATCGGGCAGGTGACTTTGGACGAAGCAGCATTGAAAGTTTGATGTCTACGTCTAATGGCTCTTTTTGCTGTTGTCACACTCATTTAGAGAACTGAGAACTACTCCACAAGCTCCACTACACACTTTAGTCGCAGGTTTGTTTCTTAAATGGTAACGGCAGGCTTGTTTTACTTTGAGGCGCAGCATAATGCAGCCATCCAACGAACTGCGGACACGTTGCCCCATGCTGTTGAACGATGCTCGAATCTATCAGATCTTTTTTCTGTCACTGTTTTTGCTAGTCGGACTGGCGACACGGGACTGGTCACTGCATCTAGAAATGGTGGGCATAACAATCGCCACCTGTTTGTTAACGCAATGGTTCATTATTCCAGGAGATGAGGACGATCCGCGTCTGACCTTTGGACTCAAGGTGTCAAAACTCAAAACATTGCCCAGTGCTTTAATTACAGCGTTGGGGTTGAGCCTATTGTTGCGGGCGGATCATTACAGCACGATCGTTCTGGCGAGTGTGGCAGCAATTCTGAGTAAGCGGCTGTTGCGAGTGGGTGAAAAACACCTGTTTAATCCGGCTAACTTTGGAATCATTGTCGCGTTGTTGTTTACATCTGATGCGTGGGTGTCGCCGGGGCAGTGGGGCGAAGAAGGCTGGTATGCGCTGCTGTTTTTGGGGGCGGGCGGGCTGGTTCTCAGGCGAGTGGGCAGATGGGATACGACGATCGCGTTTCTCGCCACTTATCTGGGTTTAGAAGCTGTCCGTAATGCTTGGTTGGGCTGGACATGGGATGTTTGGGGTCATCGACTGATGAGTGGTTCGCTGCTGATGTTTGCGCTGTTTATGGTCACCGATCCGCGCACCATTCCCAATTCTCGAACGGGTCGAATCATCTGGGAAATGGCGATCGCGTTTCTCACCTTTATTCTTCGCAATCATTTTTTTGTATCAACTGCCGTGTTTTGGGCGCTGTTTGCTTTAGCTCCTCTCAGCATTGTGTTAGACATGCTCTTTCCTGATGAGCGTTTTTCCTGGAATTCAGATGCATCTATCACTAATCCACTCGATCGCTCAATCACTGATCCATCACTTTGAGGAGGTTGCTATGAGATCTTTCCGAATTTTTTCAGCGTTTCTAATTGTCTGTCTAAGCTGCTTTATTTTTGTTCCCAAAGCCTGGGCGTTTTGTGGATTTTATGTGGCTAAAGCTGATGCAAAACTTTATAACCAGGCCTCTCAGGTCGCAATTGCTCGAAACGGCGATCGCACCATCTTAACAATGGCAAATGATTATCAGGGTGAGGTCAAAGACTTTGCGATCGTTGTTCCTGTTCCGGTTGTTTTACAAAAAGAGCAGGTGAAAATTAGCGATTCCAAAATCATCGAAAGATTGGATGCTTTTAGCGCTCCTCGACTGGTTGAATATTTTGATCCTGATCCTTGTACCCCACAGGAATCAATGCTTGATCAAAGGCCGCTGTCTGCTCCGATGCCTTCAGCCGCTGTTTCCTCAAGGGCGCGAAATGAATCCCTCGGTGTGACTGTAGAAGCGAAGTTTACGGTAGGCGAATATGACATTCTAATTCTCAGCGCTAAAGAATCGGGCGGATTGGAAACTTGGCTCGTGCAAAATGGCTATCGAATGCCGCGTGGCGCAAAGCAATTATTGAAACCTTACATTCGGCAAAAGCTAAAATTCTTCGTCGCTAAAGTCAATTTAGAGGAGTACGACAAAGCGGGTTTTCAATCCCTGCGACCGCTGCAAATTAGCTACAATTCGCCTCGATTTATGTTGCCGATTCGATTGGGAATGATCAACGCTCAAAGCGCACAGGATTTAATCGTCTACATTCTGTCGCCCAAAGGACAAGCCGAAGTTACTAATTACCGAACAGTTAAAATTCCGTCTGACGCTGAAGTACCACTCTTTGTGAAAGACGAATTTAGTAGCTTTTATAAGGCCATGTTTACTAAAACTTACGATCGCGAAGATCAAAAAGTCGCTTTTCTAGAATATGCCTGGAATATGAGCAACTGTGATCCTTGTTCGGCTGATCCGCTCAACCCGGAAGAACTTAAGCAGGCAGGGGTATTTTGGCTAGACGGGACAGATGAGAAGATGTCAATGCCGCGAGTGCGTCGTCCGGTGTTTAATTCTAATGTTTTCATGACTCGTCTGCACGTCCGCTACACCCGCGATAAATTTCCTGAAGATTTGATGTTTCAAGACACTAACAACCAAGAAACCTTTCAGGGCCGCTACATTTTGCGCCATCCATTTAAGGGTGAAACAAGCTGTTCAGAAGGCAGACGATATCAAAGATCGCTCCGTCAACGCTTTGAAGAACAGTCCCAAACTCTAGCTCGTCTCACAGGCTGGAAGATCGATAACATTCGCAAAAAACAGCCGCAGCTACAAAGTCAGACCCCCTGGTGGAATGAGGTTTGGCTGTCTCTAATTGGACAGTGAGCATGAGGGACATTGGACATTGGACATTGGACTTTTTGAGGCTGAGAGAATGTATGAGAAGTCGATCGCAACGTGACATTAGGTTCTGGCTTACCGCATTTATTTGCGATCGACTAATTCTCCAATGTCCAACGTCTAACTTTCAATGTCCAATGTTCAACGTCTAATGTCTATCTTCTACCTGACAACGACGCTCGACGTTTCATTAGCTGACGCGCTCCAAAACCTAATATAAATAGCACACTTGGAATGACCGTTTGTGGTTCGGGAACTGGTTCAGCCCGAAAGATGCCTGCACGACCGTCTGCTAGTTGGGAATAGAAAACAACTTGATCGAGATTATTTAACCCTCTTGTGGAAAACGACCCGATCGCACTCACCGTAGACCCAAACAACGGATCGCCCGTCGCAATGATCTTGTTGGCATCTGTATAATTTTCAAAAAACAAGCCTTGAGGACTTGGGTAGACAGAACCAATAAACTCAGCCTGAAGAACAACTTTGCCCTGATCATTGATCGCAGGCTGACTAACCCGCACTGGGGAAGTGCCACTAAAACCAGACTGACCATAAATCACTCTTGCGGTGGGGCCGCCTTTGCTGTCTCCGATCAAAATTCCAGTGCTGCCACCTGCCCCTGCAAAAGCTGTTACATAGGTTCCCTGGTTGTTGAGAGAAACTGGGTAAACTCCGCCGTTTGCAAGCGTTGTCAGAGGAGCGTCACCCACTTTGGCAAACAGTCCCCCAAACCCCAGCGAACCGCCAAAACCTGATGAAAAGACAACCGTATTCGCATTATTAATCGCCACCGAATTGGGAACCGTTGGAATTGCGGAGGATTCATTACTTTTGAGTTCGATCGCGCTCAACTGACCGTTGCTGCTAATTAATACATTGGGAGTCGGTGCAAAATTTTGGTTGGGGTCAGACTCTGCATATTGGTAGGCAGCAAATGCAACCGTCCCGGCATCATTAATCGCAGGCGGAATTGGCGCATGGCTTCGATCAGATAGAGCAGCCTTGTTTAAGGTGGCGATCGTCGTTAGCCCATTCCCCGAACCTGTGAAAACTCCTACATTTCTACGGCTGTCTGTAGTGGCTCCAAAGGCAACTGTCCCCGCATTGCTAATAGATGGATTACTCAACACAGACTGAAAATTGGAACGAGTCCCGCTAACCGCGATCGACGTAATGGTGCCCCCGCTCCCCGTAAAAACGCCTGTGCTTCCGTTATTTAATGTGCCGCTAAAGGCGACGGTGCCGTTGTCATTGAGGGCTGGCGAATTCAAAAATCGACCAAACCCATCCGTCGTATCCGCAATCTTGGTGAAAGTAAAATTAGCCGCGATCGCCTTCTCCGCTAACAGGCTAAACGCGATCGCCGTGGAGCAGGTCATCAGGCGCAAGAATGGTTTCATAAACACCAATGTTTTAAGTTGGTACTTACGGTAAAAGTTACAGCGCCAGTTAACAACTTCTTAGGGAATAGATTCAGGTTAGGGAATAGATTTAGGGGATGCTGTTTAACATGAATTCAATGAATTTCATTTGCTGCGTTATTTGCATCTTCTGCCCTCCAAGCTGACAATTCTGAGGGACTTTAAGACAAGCAAATTGACCTTACAGCAAAGAGTCTCCTAACGTGACGCTCCCATCTTGAATAACTGTTGCCAAAACACCTGTGTCTCTATGATGGAAGGCTTGTTGAAGGAGAGAAAACAGAGGAAGATCACGCACTCCGGTATCAGGATCAACGTCAATGTTTAGACAGCGAGGTAGACGGGCTTCGATCGCAATTCGAGCCGTCCCGATGTTGAATTCTCGCCCGACCCAATTGAGTTCTTCCCAGGCTGAAACACCTTCTACAACAATGTTGGGACGAAATCGCCGCGAGTCAACAAACTGCCCCGTCAACTGACTCAAATTTTCTAAAGTCGCCGTACTAATTAGCGATAAATGAACGTGATTGCGATCGGGATAGCGAGTCGTCCCTTCTCCAGTCCCCACCAATCTCAAAGGACGCGGCTCAATCTTTTGGTCAGAAACCGTGGTGAGATAATGGCTAAAAAATTGGCTGATTTGAGTGCGTCCGATGGCCGTATTTGCCTCAGCCATCAACAATTCAGCGTCTTCTCGCCGCACCGTCAAAATGCCCGTAGAGGCTTCATATTCACAAGCTAAGGCTGCTAATTCGGGTCGATCGCACTGCATCGCAAAGCTTTTCTTGTTTTTCCAGGGAACGATCGGATCGGTGGTTTGAGCATCGGCCGTATCGTACATCAACGCAAAGGCGCGATCGCCCGGAATGCCATGTCCCGCCAGCAGATCGACGCGAGTAGACAACTGAGGCGTAAGCCCTTTGACCGGATGAGTGAAGAGTTGTTTGACGCGAATAGTAGTCATATACACTAGTTTAATAACGAATTCGGGGATCGATGTAAGCGTTGATCACGTCGATCGCAATACTCGCGAGAGCTACGATCGCGGCAAAGAATACCACAATTCCTTGAACGGTTGGATAGTCACGCTGGTCGATCGCGAGTGCCAGTCGATTTCCCAGTCCTGGCCAGGAAAAGGTAATCTCGGTCAAAACGGCTCCCCCTAACAGAGAGGCTAACGTCAATCCCAAAATGGTGATCACGGGGATCATGGCATTCTTAAGCGCATGGCTAAAGAGAATTTTGGATTCTGAAATACCTCTGGCTCTGGCGGCTTCGACGTAATCAGCTTGCAGGGTTTGTTTTAGATTAACTCGGACAATGCGTTCAAAAATACTGCTAATCGAAATTCCCAACGTCAGGCAGGGTAGAGCGAGGTAATAGAGGGCGATCAAAAATTGATTGAGGTTGCCCCGAAGGAGACTGTCGATCGTATAGATTCCTGTCACACTTTCAGGCGCAGGCACCGTCACCGGAAAGCGAGTTCCTGATGGAAAAATTCCTAACTGCACCGAGAAAACAAGCTGGAGCAACATTCCTAACCAGAATAGCGGAATCGAGTAAGTGACAATGCCAAACAGCCGTCCGCCCGTATCGAATGCAGTATTAGGACGAGAAGCCGACACCGTACCAACGAGAATGCCCACGATGAACGCGATCGCCAGACTAAAAAGCGCCAATTCTACCGTCGCCGGAAAAAACTCCTGAATGGTAGCCCAAACGGATTGCCCCTGCCCTACAAACGATTCACCCAGATTGAGGCGCAATAGCTGCCCCATGTATTTGAGGTATTGCATCCACAGCGGCTTGTCCAAGTCTAAGGCGGCTCTGCGTTCTGCTTTCACCGCTTCGGGCGCATGGGGGCCCAAAATGGCATCGATCGGATCTCCCGGTGTCGCTCTCAGCAGCAAAAACACAACCGACGTAATCAGCCACAGCATCAAAGGGGCCAGCAAAATCCGCGCAAAAATGTAGTAACGGAGAGAACTCGATCGAGACATAAGCGACGAGGTAAAGAAAGATCAAGGTTGCCATTCCTGTGAGTTACTTTACCGCAAGTTTGCTAACTGTTTGGTAGATGCTGTAAGCGATTTCACAAACTCGTCTTAGAGAATCGTCAGATAAGTTTGTGTTGGACTAATGGGCAACAGTTTCAGTTGTTGGTTTTGCAAATCGAGTTCGATTCCCAACGCTTCTAAAGGAATCACACCCAGCAAAGGAGCCTGCCCGCCTGGAAGTTCTAAACACTCAAATGTGCCCTCACGACCCATGAGAGAAATTTTGGCATCCTGAAAAATTCGTGCCTTACCAATACCCGTAGCGGTCTCAACATCAACCTCTCTGAGAACGGGTAACCCCAATTGAGCGATCGTGCTTGCAGGTAAACAAAGCGTCGTTGCGCCAGTGTCCACCAAAACGTTTTTGAGAACAATAGAGCGCACTTGCTCAACTGGCAGAAGTTCTCTTTCTGAGAGGGCTTGATCAACGCGGTTGACGATCGTCAGGGTAGTCGTAATTTTGCCCATTTCTATGTTTATTTGCATAACTTTGATCTCAGCAATACCCCTTCAATATGGCAGATTTTTTGCTAAATAATTTTTGTTGTTGCTCAAGATTTACGCAGCATCCAAAGCGGAACTTTTTGCGTGGCTTGTAAGCTGGCTCCCTGGACGTTTTTTTGAGCAAATAAGAAGTCTTTGTTTTGCCAAAGAGGGACAAAGGGAACGTCTTTTGCCAGAATATCTTGAAGTTGACCAAAGAGCTTTTTACGAGATGTGAAATTGAGTTCTTGACGGCTACGATCGATTAGCTCATTCGCTTCTTGACTGTAATAAAACGACCCTTGAGAAAAGCTTTGTCCTTCTTCGCATCCCTTCTCAGCACTGCCTTTTGTGCATTCTAAAAACGGATAAATATAGTTGTCTGAGTCGAGAAAGTCGGGAGTCCAGTCCAATAAAAAAATTGGGTAAACGCCTTTGTCTAAGTTCTTGTAGGCCATCGTTGATTCAATACTATTCAAATCAATTTGCATGATCTTTCCTAAGTACTTTTGAACGATCGCTCTCATCGTCATGGCAGCGAGTTGATCATTGGGCAAATTGGAGCGATACCAAAACTCAACCTTTAAGGGATTTGATTCTGAGTAGCCTGCTTTTTGCAACAGTTCACTTGCTTTTTGAACGTTGCGATCGCCGTACTGTTCAAATACGGGCTTCTGTTCTGCAAGCGTTGCCGGAATTAAGCTATAAAGCGGATCAATTTGTCCTTGAAAGACTCGACTTTGTAATAAAGGACGATCGACAATGGCAGCGATCGCTTGTCTGACTTCTAGTTTATCCAACGGAGGAGACTGCATATTCAACGACAGATAATCAATCCCGCTTCCGGCTTCTTCTACAATTTGCCAACCCTTGTCGGCCTTGCTTTCTCTGAGGTTGCGGATTTGTTCGAGGGCTAATCCTTGATAGGCAACATCAACGGCACCTGTGCGAAATGCATTAAACAAATTAGCAGGACTGGAGAAGAATTGAATATCAATCCCACGATTTTTTGGCTTGCCGCCCCAGTAGCGATCGAACGCCTCAAGCTGCATTGAATCTGTTCCATATCTAACTAGTTTGTAAGCGCCCGTTCCTACAAATTCTTTGGGTTTGAACTTGTTTTCGCCAATCTCATACGCTTTGGGTGAAACGGCACACGCCCCTGAAAATGCCAGCAGCGAAGGGAATGCTGCAAATGGTTTTTTTAATTTAATCGTCAGCTCATACGTTCCCGTCGGCTGAATCGAATCAACTGTACCCGACAACAAAAACGCAGGCGATCCCCCATTTTTCATGAATCGCTCCAATGAAAACGTCATCGCTTTGGCATCAAATGCAGCGCCATCATGAAAGACCACGCCCTGTCTCAACGGAATTTTGTAAGTTAAGCCATCTTTGCTAACGGTGGGTAGGGCTGTAGCAAGCTGTGGCTCTAACTTTGTGGTGCCTAACTGATAGCTGTAGAGACGATCGCCCAGGTTATAAAGCAAGTTCCCGGAAAAAATATTGTAGGCATCTGCGGGGTCGATCGTGCTAACTTTCGCCGTCGTTCCTAATGTGATGCGTCCGGTGTCGGATCTGTTTTGGGGAGTCGATCGGCTACAACTCACCGCCAAAATACAGCACAACCCAAACAGCATCAACCCTCTCAACCATTCACCCAGAGAGAAGCGCCACAACTTTTTCACCATAACTTTTTCACGATAAGACCTGCGATCGCAGAAGGTATGGCTAGTCTACATCAGTTGCGTGAAGCGCAGGATTGAGGAAGCGGCTCATTCTAAAAGTACAAGACAGTTCTTGAACTGATCGAGGCGACGTGCAACTTTTTCTTAGCCCCCTTTTGAATGGAGTTGCGATCGTGCCGTTGGCACAGTCTAGAGATCCCCCTTAATCCCCCTTCAAAAGGCTACCGTGTACACACAAGTCCGGAATCGCTTCGTTTCAATCGGCTTCAGCCCCCTAAATCCCCCAATCTGGGGGACTTTGACCCAGAGAGATTGCCTAGCATTCAAAGTCCCCCAATTTTGGGGGATTTAGGGGGCGAAGGGTCTCGGCAATGACGGATCAATCAACTTGTGTGTACACGGTAGCCTTCAAAAGGGAGACGTTGATCAGAAAGTTGCACATTGCCTTGCTCGCTCACCATTTAACCGTTTGCTGCCAAAATTTCTTGAGTCGTCAGTCGCAGCCCTTGAAGCATTTCAAGTTGGGATTGAACCACATCACCGCCTCGGAATTGACCCATCTCGATGTATTGCTCACCTTGCAGCTTTAGTACTGTGATCACCTGATATTCGGGGTCGAGCAGCCAATATTCAGCAATGCCTCGTTTGGCATACTGGGCGCGTTTGCGGTTGCTATCTCGCTCTCGGTTGGTTCTACCAGGGCTAACAACTTCAGCCACTAAGAGAGGCGGTGGCATGTCTATTTTGATTGTGAGTCGCTTTTGGGTCAAAGTCAGATGCACCTCATCTAAAATCACCAGATCTGGGTAACGATTTGCAGCATCTTGCTTGTGTAAGACGGGGACTTGAATCTCACATTTTCCGGGGCGAATCAGCCGAAACGGAATGCCCAAAGCAGCAAATTTGAGAAATAAGAAGTTGGCAATGCTGTCGTTTAGCTCTGATTCGGGAGGTAATTTGATCAACGCTCCATCGACTAATTCATAACGGTTGTCGCTGCCGTCGTCATAGGCTAAGTATTCTTCAAATGTTGAAAACCGAGGCTTTGCTACTGTCATAGCGTAATCTCCTGACTGACCTAGATGAGTGCAACCCGTTTACTCTTCGATCACGTCGTTTTGCTCAAGGGTATCGATCGTTCCATCCAAAATCTTCTCAAACAACTCATCTGGAGTCAGCCCTCTCTTTTTGGCGATGTACTCCAAAATTCTCTCAATTTCTGTCTTTCTTTGATTGATGCCAACACCAATTAAGGCGGATGCTTGAGCCGATTTGCTGCAATCGTTTAACCAGGCCCACACGGTTAGCCAGTCGTCATCATGCTCATTTAAAGGGCCTACTGAAAACCGTTTTGCCATAGCCTGCTGCAAATACGACAATAAAATCGAGCTAATTTCAAAAAATGCTGCAAAATTGCTTCACTTTCTTTTTTGAATCTGATATGATTTGACCAAAGCGAAAGGCCAGTGCGTCCCGTGGAAAGTTCTGCACTGGCCAAGCTCCAAACTCAATGGAGATATAAATATTATGCACGATCGAGACTTCTTGAATCGATGGTTTGTGGTGCGGCTATTGCCCAAAATGCAGCGCATCGTCGTGGCTCGATTTTGCACCCAATCTGAAGCAGAAGCGTATGTGAAAATCGTGCGGCAACTCATTCCAGAAGGCGAGTTTTTGGTGCTGTTTGACGATTTTAGGAATTGAACGCCGGGAAAAAGTTGGCACCCACCGATCGCTTCAATCGTCGCAGCGCCTGATCTTTCATATTGGTAAACAACAGTTCTCCACACAAAAGCTGAGTCGCAATCCGAGTCGCCCGCTCATACTTCACGCCGTATTTGTAGCAAACGCCCGTCCATTGATAAAAGACCTTTGCCAGATTCAAAGCGGCATCAAAATTGGCGGCAAACTCATCGTGAATGCGATCGGTGTACTGATCCGCCGCGTCTTCTGACAAACACTGAGCCGCAATGATGCCACTCTTAACCGCGTGAAAAATGCCGTCGCCAAACAGGGGATTGATCAGCCCTGCTGCATCGCCGACTAAGAGAATTCGCCCTTCGTGTAAGGTTTCTTTGCCGCTCCAGGTCGGTAACGGGTGAGCATGAAACTTGAGCGCGTCGCGATCGTACTTCACCCCCAGCGCATCCATATAATCAAAAATCGTCTTTTGCAACTGAAGGCGAATCTCTCGCCCGCCCCGCGCATCTTTTTGATCGGGCCGAAACAGTCCCGCCCCCACATTCAAATGATCGGCTTTGGGAAAAATCCAGCCGTAGCCTCGTTTTACCGCTCCATATTCCAGATGAGCAACATCGGGTCTAAGTTCAAGATGACCGTCGCCCCAGGTGTGTGGATGCTCAACTTCCATTGCGATGGCGATCGCGCGATCTTTTCTCAGATTTGTCGATTTGACGGCAATTCCATTCGCCCCATCCGCGCCGATCACATACCGAGCCTTCGCGAGAAACTCACTGCCTGTCTTCACGCCCTCCGCCCGAATTCTTACGCCATCTGGTTCCACTTCGAGCGATCGCACCGCCAATCCATCCCGCAACTCTGCCCCTGCTCGCATTGCCCGTTGAGCCAGAGCGTTGTCAAAAATCGATCGCTGCACCATCCACAGAGACAGTCGATCGCTCGACCCCGGCGGATTCATCGGCGCAAGGTAAGAATCTGCAAAATTCCAGGTATGCCGCATGTGGGTGACATCCGATTCGACAAATGCTTCGGGTGCCAGATCGTGTAAAACCGTCTGCATCACCATCGGCATTCCGCCCCCACAGGTCTTGTGCCGAGGCAAAAACTGCTTTTCGAGTAAGGCAACCTTTAGCCCCGATCGGGCCGCCTCTGCTGCCGCCATCGCCCCAGACGGCCCCGCCCCACACACTACCACATCGTAATTCTGCATATCTCGATCGTTTCCTAAACCGCACTCATTAGCCTAATCCACAGACTAGAAAAATAGGAACGTCTCTCCTTTCTTAAGGTGACTTCGACGAAAGTTTTTCGCTTCGTTGTTTGAATCTTCTGCCGCCCCAACTCCTACCGTGTACACACAGGTCGTTGTCGCTTCGTTTCAGGCGGCTTCAGCCCCCTAAATCCCCCAGAATGGGGGACTTTGACCAAGGAAAGATTTCCAAAGTTCAAAGCCATGACGACGGCTCAAAGTCCCCCATTTTTGGGGGATTTAGGGGGCGAAGGATCTCAGCAATGACAGATCGATCGACTTGTGTGTACACGGTAGCAACTCTGGGGGACTTTAAGACAAGGTTTTCGGTTTAAAGTCCCTCACGCGGAAGAAATTTAGAGGACGCTCTCAGATTTGCAAACGAACTGACATTTTCATCTCTCCTCACGGAACAAAGTTATCCTCATTCCTCCTCGCGAAGCGGATTACCCCCAAAGGGGGAACAGATCATCGAAGTTCTCCCTCATCCCTCATCCCTCATCCCTCATCCCTCATCCCTCATCCCTCCCAACCTCCTTCATCTCCTCCAAAAGCTGCTCCATCGATCCCTCTCGCCACCAGTCGCCTCGCAGATTGACCCCCAAAACATACTGCTTTTTGGAACAAGAAATAATCACAGAAACGCCTCGTTCGAGCAGTTTAGACCCCAGTTCGTAAGCTTGATCTCGACGCTGGGCACTGAAGGTTTGAAACTGCAAAAACAGTTCGCCCTGGTAATTGATACCATCACAGATGCGATCGTTAAACCAAAACTTAAAAAAGCGACAATCAGCCTCATTGGACAGCAGCAACTTCATGTTGAATAATCTTTAGATTGCACAGCCATGCACGGATTTGCTTATTGTATTCAGTGAACTTGTGTTTGGGAGAATTGATCTGCGCGATCGTCTGACAGTGGGCGGCGCAAGTTGAGCCGTTATGCAGATCACGGTGTAGGCCATACTGGAATCATTTGCTCGTCTTGAGTAGCTTTCAACCCACTTCGCACGGTTAGTCCAAACTTCTAGTTCAGGGCGAGGGGCGACCACAGCGAACAACCTGTCATCTCCAAGTTAATTCTACCTACCTACTTAACGACAAAGTGATGGTGAATTCTTCGGTTGTGTTTTTCCTAGAAATTGATGACTAAAAAGTTTCAAAGCCTTATTCTGCAAATCTTTGAGGCAAAAAATGATTGTGATATTTATTTCTTCGCTCTACCGCTCGATCTAGAGTAAGATGATAACGATTATCATTCTTGTAATCATCTCAGATTTATGTCTATCATTTCTGCCCCGCTTCCCCCATCTCTAGAGCGAATCGTGCAGCGTTTCCAACAAATTTCTGAGCCAAAGCGTCGCTATGAGTATTTGCTCTGGTTTGCTAAACGGCTAAAAGCGTTTCCAGAGGCAGAAAAAGTGCCGGAAAACAAAGTATCAGGCTGTACCTCTCAAGTTTATATTACGGCTGAGTTGCAGGATAAAAGGGTCGTGTTTCAGGGCGATTCTGATTCTCAGATAACCAAAGGACTGGTGGGCCTTTTGATTGAAGGATTAGCAGGATTGACCCCAGAAGAAATTGTGCAACTAGCTCCTGATTTCATTCAAACGACTGGATTAACCGTCAGCCTAACGCCCTCTCGCGCTAACGGGTTCTACAATATTTTTCAAACCATCCAGAGAAAAGCGCTGCAATTAGAAATTGATTCAAAACATACGATGAATTAGACAAATTGGCGTTGCTGATTGGAGGGATGAATGCGTGGGGAGTGGCCATCTTTTCGCCCCCTAAATCCCCCAAAACTGGAGGACTTTGAACATTGGGTTTCCCTCCGCTTTGGGGCAATTCATCCCACGATTCAGCAATGCCGACAAATTAATCGCTAAAGGTGTTGTTGCTTACCCGATCGCAGGAGAGTTTTTATGACCAATCTCACCCTACAAACCACTCATTCAGCGTTAGACATTCCCAAACGAGGAATGCCCATCACTATCATCACAGGCTTCTTAGGCAGTGGTAAAACGACTCTGCTCAATCAGATTCTCAAGAATCGTCAAGATCTGAAAGTTGCAGTGCTGGTTAATGAATTTGGCGATATCAATATTGATAGCCAGATGTTGGTAGCGATCGACCAGGACATGATGGAGTTGAGCAACGGCTGCATTTGTTGCACTATTAATGATGGTTTAGTTGATGCAGTCTATCGCGTGTTAGAGCGTGAGGAACCTGTCGATTATTTAGTGATCGAAACGACTGGCGTTGCTGATCCGTTACCAATCATTTTGACGTTTCTAGGAACAGAGCTTCGCGATCTGACTCGCGTTGATTCAATTATTACCGTGGTTGATTCTGAAGCGTTTACTCCAGACCATTTTGACAGTGATGCAGCATTCAATCAAATCGCTTACGCAGATATTACGCTACTCAACAAAACGGATCTGGTTTCACAAGCAAAGTTAGATGAGCTAGAGACTTATATCCAAACCATAAAAGTAGGCGCTCGATTGATTCATAGTCGCTACGGTGAAGTGCCATTGCCTCTGATTTTAGATGTCAATTTGACGCAAGGTGAAGACTACGATCGCCACCTCAACCCCAAACCCGATCATCATGATCATCCTGCTGAGTCTAGTCACGACCATCACAAACACAACCATTCTCATGAACACGATCATCACTCCGATCACCTGGCAAATGATGGGTTTATGTCGATTTCCTTTGAAAGCGATCGACCGTTTGACGTGAAGAAACTGGAAACCTTTCTCGTTGAGCAACTCCCCCAAAACGTCTTTCGAGCAAAAGGGATTCTCTGGTTTAGCAGCAGCGCCAACCGTCATGTGTTTCAACTCAGCGGCCCTCGATACGACATCAACGCTGACCAATGGCGCACTCCGCCTAAAAACCAACTCGTCTTCATCGGGCGCGATCTAGATGCGCTGCAACTTCGGCAGCAATTAACTAACTGCTTGAGCCGATGATCTCCGTTTAGTCGCCCCTTAGTTGCCCCTTAGTTGTCCCTTACTTGTCTCTAATACCAAATTCACTAGTTACTGATACAGATCCTCGCCCCCTAAATCCCCCATTTTGGGGGACTTTGAAACGGCTTCCCTGATAGGTTTTTTCAAATCTGAGAGATAAAAATCGGTTAATTAACTGATTTTTAGGAGTATCATTTGTTGGTTGATTTGGTATGAGAACTGATCTCAAAAGGTTTGGATGCGGCTCTCAACGTCTTGCGCCAAATGCACGATCTAGCCGCTGTTATTCAATTGCCTGGCTAAGACTTGCCCTTTGAGAAAGAACCTCTATGATAGTGATAACGATTATCGTTTTAGAAAAATAGAGGAACCTACCTTATGGTCACTGACTTGCTAGTGGATTCCGTTCCTGTAACCGTCTTGACTGGCTATCTGGGCGCAGGCAAAACCACTCTACTCAATCGCATTCTCACACACGAACATGGTAAGAAGATCGCCGTTATCGTCAACGAATTTGGTGAGGTCGGTATTGACAACCAACTAATCATTGATGCTGACGAAGAGATCTTTGAAATGAACAACGGCTGCATCTGCTGTACTGTTCGCGGTGATTTAATTCGGATTATTGGCAACTTGATGCGGCGACGCGACAAATTCGATCATCTCGTGATTGAGACGACGGGATTGGCTGACCCGGCCCCGGTGATTCAGACTTTCTTTATGGATGAAGATGTCAAAGCGCAGGCCCAGCTTGATGCTGTTGTGACAGTCGTTGATGCAAAACACATCGGGCAACATTGGGATGCGGAGGAGGCACAGGAGCAAATCGCCTTTGCAGACGTCATTTTACTCAACAAATCAGATTTTGTTGAACCTCAGCAGTTAGACGAGCTAGAGCAGCAAATTCGAGGGATGAACGCACTTGCCAAAATTTATCGTACCCAAAACGCCGAACTAGAAATGGATGCCCTGCTGGGAGTTGGAGCGTTTGATCTGACCCGCGCTTTAGAAATTGACCCCGACTTTTTAGGCGAAGATACCCACCAGCATGATGAATCTGTCTACTCTGTGGCGCTGGTTGAGTCGGGCGCGTTAGACGGACAAAGATTGAATCAGTGGATTAGCGAATTGCTGCGCTTTCAAGGGCAAGACATTTTTCGCATGAAAGGCATCCTCAACATTGATGGAGAAGACCGTCGATTTGTGTTTCAAGGCGTGCATATGCTGTTTGATGGCAGCGCCGATCGCCTCTGGAGACCTGATGAAACTCGCAAAAATGAGTTAGTCTTCATCGGTCGCAATCTGGACGAAGCAGTTCTAAGAGAAGGATTCAAAGCGTGTTTCGTGTAAAGGCAAAAACTTCGGGGAGTGACTTTCAACCACACTGGCAGGGAGCGCTTTCTGACTATGTAACGGCGATCGCGTGGTCGCCCAATGGTCAACTCCTGGCTGCGAGTTCTGCGGCCGGTGAGGTGACGATATTGACGGTCAAAACATCACAAACAACCCTGCTCCAAACTGCAACGGGACGATCCGCAGACTGTCTGAGTTTTTCTCACGATGGGCAGTTTCTTGCAGTTGGCGGACAAAACGGACAAGTCAAAATTTGGCACCTTTCAACCGAAACGCCACAACTGATCGCCACACTGGGGAACGGACGAGATTGGATCGATCGCATGGCGTGGAGTCCAGAGCGCAATCAACTGGCATTCAGCCTGGGTCGTTATGTGCAAGTGTGGGACAGCGCAATGAACGACATTGCGACCACGTTAAATTTTGAGACTTCCTCTGTCTTAGATATGGGTTGGCATCCTGACGGGAAGCGTTTAACGATCGCAGGGTATCAAGGCATCAAGATTTGGACAGCAGACGATTGGGATGATGATCCCTATTTGCTGAGTCTGGATTCTGCAAGTGTGGCAGTTGCCTGGTCACCCGATGGTAAATATATTGCGTCTGGAAATCTCGATCGAACCATTACCGTTTTGGAGTGGGAAAATCCTCATCCGTGGGTGATGCGTGGCTTTCCGGGTAAAGTGCGTCAACTGGCCTGGTCAAATTACTTTACTAAGACAAGTGCGCCATTGTTAGCAGCGGCCAGTGCTGAGAGCATTGTGATTTGGGAGAAACAGGCAGATGAGTTGGTCGGCTGGGAAGGGAGCGTGCTGGAGCATCATGAAGACATGGTGCAATCAATTCAGTTTCAACCTGACACCGTGCTGTTTGCTTCTGCTGCCGCAGACGGCTGTATTTGTTTGTGGCACAAGGCAAAGCAGTTAGCCCAGATTCTTGAGGGCGCGCCTGACGGATTTTCTTGCCTTTCCTGGCATTCTCAGGGTCAGTCTCTGGCGGCGGGTGGGCAGAATGGAGAGCTGATTATCTGGTCAAAAGAACAGCGCGGTCAAGGGTTTGGAAGGCGTTAGCGGCGGTTGTTAATCCAGGAGAGCAAGCTAAATCTCCCACGAGTGGGGGAGCTAGGGGGCGTTCCTGAATCTAAAAGCGAAGCTAATAGCAGTCGGAGGGTATCTATGATTCGTGAAGAAAGTCTAATCATGACACTTCCGATTCATTACCCTCCAAAGAACCATTGAGTTCCCGTAATCAAGTAGTACAAACCTGTCAAAATTAAGGCGACACTGCCAAAGTGAATAATCCCTTCTGAATGTTTCAACAATTGCTTACTTTGCTTTGCTAATCCTGTGAATAGGCTAGCTAGAAAAATGAGGCTAGTATAGCCCAGCGCATAGCTGACCATTGTTAGCGTCCCTAGAATCTGAGAGCCTGTTGCTGCTGCTGCCGCTAGAACTGCAAACAGGACTGGACTGGCGCAGGGAGAACTAACTAAGGCAAACGTTAACCCTACGCCATAGGGGCCAGCGTGAGGAAAATTAACTGCCAATTGCGGAAGTGGCAATTTAACAACGCCGAGCAACCACAGCCCCATGACTGCCATAATGAATCCGACAATCACATTGATATAGCCTCGATATTCGACCATCACGGCTCCTGCAAAGGAGGAGACTAAACCAAACGAACTCAAAATTGTGATGGCTCCCAAAACAAATAAGCCCGCCTTCACAAATGCATCCCAACGAGACTGAATCTCAAGCGTACCAATGTAGCTGAGATTAACAGGCAATAATGCTAAAATGCAGGGTGAGATACTTGCAAGAACGCCACCAGCAAATGCTAAGGGCAATAACAGGAAAGGATTGGCGGTATCTTGCTGGTCAAACCATTGTTGGTAGCGGTTCTCAACCATTGAAATCATCTGTTCGATCGGATGACTAATTGCAGATCCCAATGTTAAAACTAGAATTAGGCAAAGCAATCCCAATCCGCCGTAAATAAGCCACTTCTTTTGCATAAAACTTTCCTTGAAGTATCCAGAAGAAGCTCATCGTAAAACTTCTCCTGGCTAGGGTTATCAAATGGGGGCAGAATCCAGCACTTTCTTGTAGTCTGCTAGATTCGGATTATTGCGCTGTTGGCTCAAGATTTTGCCTGTTGCAGGATCAATAATGGCAATCATGCCTGTCTGTGATTTATTGACAGCCAGAAACTCACTCAGCCCAAGTTGTTTGGCTTTCGCCTCTGCTTCCGCAGTCGTCGCCTGATTGCTGACATCTAAAACAACAAAGGTGACTTTACCTTCATAGTCTTTCTTCAGTTGTGCCACAGTGGGTGCAATATTCTTACAAGCTGAACACCAAGTTGCAAAGACATCTACGACAACAGGTTTTCCCTGTAGTTCTTGTGCTAGAGGAGTCTCCACTGATTTGGCTTTGGCAGCACAGGGGTTAGCTTTGCTTGCACAGGGATTCGCTTTACTTGCACAGGGGTTAGCTTTGCTTGCACAGGGATTCGCTTGAACTTCAGTGCTTGTGTTTGTAGGAGATTTTGTTTTTGCGGCACAAGGGTTTGAACAACCTGCTACTACTCCCAGGCTCAGAAATGAAGCAACTGCAAGGGCAGAAAAATATTGGATCTTCACGGTGTGATTTCCTCAAAAAACGATCGACGGACACTCAGTTAATCTACCGACGGGAAAGTGCAGCATTCAGTACCGTGGTGTAATCGGACTTATTAGCGTTGTTACGATACTGTGTCAGAATGTTTCCGGTTGTAGGATCAATGATGGCAACCATGCCAGTTTGCGATTTATTGGCTGAGAAAAACTGCCCCAGGCCTAGTGCTCTAGCTTGCTGTTCCGCTTGACTTGCTTTTGTGCGATCGCTGACATCCAGCACCACAAAATGCACATTGTTACCATACTGTCGCTTGAGTTGAGAGAGCGTTGGCGCAATATTCTTACAGGCAGGACACCAGCTTGCATAGATATCGACCACAACGGGCTTCCCTTGTAGTTGTTTCGCTAAAGCTCCACCAACATTCCCAGACCGCTTTGCTTGTGCAAGAAGCTGGACAGGAGCGGCCGAGACTCGTGTAGACGTTGTATTGAGGAATGAGAGGGAGACGACTAAGCCACTCAAACTCAAACCTGCTAATAAAACTAGATAATGACGCATACAGAACCTATGATTGCGGTGGTGATTAGCATTAAATTCCAGAAAAATGAGGATGAGATGAGGATGAGATGGATGAATGCTAAAAATTTGCGCCTCTGTTTTTTCAGCAAAAATTCATCTTGATACTGAGGTTTGCTTGTACAGTAAAAACAAAACGATACGCTGTAGAGCAATCCGCGATTATGAGAGGACAAAACTGGTTTGTGACCAATGCGGGAGAGTGTCAAGATGGGGACGCGATCTGCTCCAGCACAAATCTCTCTAAGATCGCTCAAGCTGAGGAATCGTCTCAACCGTATCGGCTCTATCGTTTTTTAACCGAGTTAGAAGATGTGTTAAATCAAATCACGGATGATCGACTCCGACTTCAAGCGATTTGTCCGTTAGTCCGTAAACTTCTAAATCATGCTGATTGGCTGCAACTGCCCTTTCTTCAGCCCGATTCAGAAACAGGTTGGGCCGTGTCTATGTTGTATGACGAGCCGTTTTTTCCATTAACTGTGCAACTCGTTGCCTGGGCACCCGGAGTCACTTCCCCCATTCATAATCATGCGAGTTGGGGACTTGTCGCATTGTTAAGTGGACAAGAGAACAATACATTTTGGCAGCGATCGCCCACGTCCGAACGCCCTGACCAGATTGAATTAAGCAGCGATCGCTTACTTGATCCTGGCGACATTCTCTGTTTGATGCCTGATACCATTCATCAGATTCAAGCGATGGGAGATCAGCCAACTCTGAGCTTCAATCTCTACGGCGAAACAAACTATGATCAACGATTCGAGTTTGACCCCATTCAAGGCACCGCCAAGCCCTTCTGATTTTTACTGAGCATTCCTCTATGCCATTGAGCCGCCTGATTCGAGCCAGAATCAACTCTTTCACAAACAAGCGAATTTCGACTTCCTCGCTTCAGTTTCGCTTGACTCTAGAATTGGTCGCACTATCGATTCTAGGGCTGGGCAGTGTGGCAATTTGGGCAGGTTGGCAAATGGAGCAAAATCTAGTTGCAGCCCACAAACAGACGCTAGAATACATTGCGATGCGCTTTCCCGATCAAATCCAGCTTTACAGCGAGATGGGACAACTGGACACTGGATTAGAGAGAACCATCCGTAAAGTTTCAACCTCCAAATTAATCGTATGGGTCAAAAATCCAGAGGGCAAACTGCTAGCACAATCGGTCGGAGTGGAGTCGGTTGCGTCCACAGTCCAGCAAGTTGATACTCTCGCCCAAGTTCCAAAAACGCCGCAGATTGTTCGGTTTGGGAATCGAGATGTTGTGTTGTGTGGTAGCCCTCTCGCAATTGATGGGAAAGCCTTCGGGCAGCTATATCTGGCTCAAGATATTACAGAAGATCAGCACAAATTGAACACCGGACTCTGGCGATTGCTACTTGTTAGTTTGGTGGCGATCGCACTCTTGATCACAGCTATCTCAAAACGAATTCATAAAGCAATGCAGCCGCTAGAGCAGATGAGCCAACTTGCCAGTGCTGTTTCTGCGGATGATCTATCAGATAACCTAGGTAAAGCTAAGTTACAACTAAATCGAGCACCGGATGAAGTTCTAGGATTAGCTCAGGCGTTCAATGAAATGCTACTTCGATTGTCTGGGGCATGGGAACAACAACGGCAATTTGTCGGTAATGTTTCCCATGAGTTACGCACGCCCTTAACGGTTGTACTCGGTTATTTGCAGAGCTTACTTCGACGAAGTACAAACTTAAATCCTTATCAACAACAAGCACTAGAAACGGCTGCGGCAGAGACAGAGCGCACCATTCGGATGTTGCAAGATTTGCTGGATCTGGCGCGAGCAGATAGCGGAAATTTGCACTTTCGACTGAATCCGATCATGCTCAATACGCTGGTCACAGAAGTTGCAGCGATGAGTCAAAAGGTTAGTAATCGACCCGTCAAGGTTCTCTTTCCTGATGAAGATGTGGTTACTTGTGCCGATCAAGACCGATTACAGCAAGTGTTGATTAATCTAGTCGATAATGCGATCAAGTATTCTGCTGCGGATCAGCCTGTTGAGTTAGTGTTAGCACAAACGGAGCAGTATGCCATGATTCAGGTGCGCGATCGCGGCATCGGCATTCCCTTAGCGCATCAAAATCGAATTTTTGAACGATTCTACCGAGTCGATGAAGCGATGACTCGTTCTAGAGATGGCACGGGACTGGGATTAGCGATCGCAAAAAGTTTAACCGAAGGCATGAAAGGTCGAATTACAGTACGGTCTAGCCCAAACGAAGGCAGTACGTTTACAATAACTCTACCCCTTTGGAAACCTGACCGATGACTAATCACATCCTCTTAGTCGAAGATGACCCCAGATTAGCAGAGTTTGTCAAAACAGAACTGTGCTTGGAAGGATATCAAGTCACAGTTGCCATCGATGGCATCCAAGGGTTAGCGATCGCCCGTGAAGCACACCCTGATTTGCTCATTTTAGATTGGATGCTGCCAGGGATTTCTGGCTTAGATTTATGTTTGCGATTGCGGAAAACAGGCATTCAAACGCCGATTATTTTGTTGACTGCAAGAGATGAAATTCCCGATCGCGTGACCGGCCTAAATGCGGGAGCCGATGACTATGTAACAAAGCCCTTTAGCATTGAAGAACTATTAGCAAGAGTCAAAGCACGCCTACGCTGTGTGAATCCGACTGAACCCGATACGCTAGAGTTTGAAGACATGAGCCTCAATCCTCTCACACGAGAAGTCTATCGAGGCAGTCAGTTAATTGAACTCACAACTAAAGAATTTGATCTACTGGAGCTGATGATGCGTCATCCGCGCCAAGTACTCACTCGCGATCAAATTCTAGAAAAGGTCTGGGGCTATGATTTTATGGGCGAGTCGAACATTATTGAAGTCTATATTCGAGCATTACGACTCAAGCTAGAAGCAAACCATCCTAAGCGTTTAGTGCATACTGTTCGCGGAGTGGGTTATGTTGTGCGTGAGCACTAATTTCTAGTTGCTGGATGCTCAATAGCTTCACTGGCTCGAACGAGAGATAGCTCCCAAAACTCAGGTTAAAATGTGAGGATTCATGCAGCATACCCGCAGATCTGATGAATAGACTTCCTGCATGAATACCTGGCGATTGATGTTAGCTTCGCAAGAGCCTTCGGCAACGCTGCTATCAGAACAAAGTCCACCTCCGTGGACTAACGGTTAAAATCGCCTCTTTAGTGTGCGAAGGCACACTTTGCTCTTGTAGCCCCGACTTTAGTCGGAGGGCATCTATGATTCGTGCAGGAAGTCTAATGAGAGAGTGCAATATCGATTGTGGGAAGGTGCAACTTGATTCACCAATCGCAGTTTCTACAGCGCTACTCCGCTTCTCCTATCAATGTGAAGGCTGCCCAATCTCGCGGTTGGGGATGGGTTTTCATCGTCGTTAACATTGCCTGCCGGAGTGCTTGCGCTCTATCTGGATTCTTCTGCAAGTTCTGATAGAACGCTTTCATCAGATCCGCAGTAGGTGCATCAGGAATTGCCCAGAGCGAAACAATCACACTCGGAACCCTGGCGGCGATCAGCGATCGAGACAAGCCAATCATTCCATCTCCAGTTGTTCTGCCCTGTGCTGTATTACAAGCACTTAAAACAACCAGATCTGCTTGCAGTCTCATGTTCAAGATTTCTTCTGCGGTCAATAGTCCATTGTCATTACCAGAAGGAGCTAGAGCGATCGCGCTTCCCAATCCACGAATATCATCCAGTAGTCCATGTGTCGCGAGGTGAATGATTGAGGCTTGAGGCATTTTTGCAACGATCGCAGCTTTAGTTCCTTGTGCGCCAAGGATCGGTTGGGTGTTGAGGAGGGGAGCGATCGCTCTAGCTTCCGCTTCGGCTCCGGGTAGGGGTGATAATTGCTGCTTCGGTTCTCCGGGCGACAGAGAAACTTGGGGCATGGTGGGATTGCCCAATACGAGAGCTTTCCTACTGTTAGATTGCTGACTCGATCGCTTCTGTCGTTGTTGTCGGGTTAATGCTAGTACTTGAATCGAGGGGGCAGTGCGAATCGTGTGTTTTTGGATTAAGTAAGTCCTGTTACTATCTTGGAGGGCGGGAAAGGGGACTTGAAAGAGTGAGCCTTGCGGAATGAAAATGACGTGGGCGTTGGGGTCTTTGGGCAGTAGAGCGGCGATCGGATCAATCAGCAGTTGATGCAAGGTCGGTAAGTCGGGTTGGGGTTTGGTGAAGCGGGAACTGCGACTGCGGACAGCCAGGAATTCTTGATTGCCAATGATCAGGTTAGCTAGGGAGACTTTGTGCCGTTGCCAAAGTGGTTTGAGGTCAACTTGACGGAAGGTGATTTCGCCCGTCGGTTGAATCACCCAGATGTAGAGTGCCGATTCACGCGGTTCTCTTTTTCCTTGAATCTGAAATTCGTTGTAAATGATGGAGTACTGCACCAAAGTCGCATTCTGTGCTTTGGCAATTTGGCGGATTTGGTTCTGGTTGGGAGCAGCGGCAACGGTTCGATTAGCAGCATCTGACAATAAGCGCTGGGTCAGGAGATCGACAAAAGCACGGGCACGTCCCCGCTCGGCAATTTCCAGCGCGGCGATCGGGTTATTTTGAGCCACCCGGACTTGTTGTAACGTTCGATAAGTGCGGGCTTGTCCTTCAAAGATGGAAATTTTATTCGCATCGTTGGAGCCGAGCATCTGCCGCAGCGATTCCCAAACTTGAATCCCCTGTACAAGCATTTTCTCAGCCTGTACGGTGTTGCCAGCTTCTAAGAATACCGCGCCTAGATTGTTGAGTGCCGTACCTTCTCCTTGTCGATCTTTAATTTCGCGGGCGATGGCTGAGCTTTGCTGGGTATATTCAATCGCTTTGACATAGTTGTTACCTAAAAAGTAGTAATGATTTCCTAGATTCCTTAGTGCCTCACCCTCTCCTCGTCGGTTTTTAAGTTCGCGGGCGATGGCTAAGCTCTGCTGGGTATATTCAATTGCTTTGGTATAGTCGCCCAAAAAGTGATGCATGGCTCCCAAATTGCCCAGTGCCACACCTTCTTCTTTGCGGTCTTTGATGGCGCGTATGATCGCTAAACTTTGCTGAATATGCTCAATAGCTTTGGCATCATTATTATTACCCCAAGAGCCATAAGCGGCTCCCAAGTATCCCAGTGCCACACCTTCACTACGTTGGTCTTTAATTTCGCGGGCGATCGCTAAGCTCTGCTGCACATACTCAATTGCTTTGGCATAGTTGTATAGAGAGTGATAAGTAGCTCCCAGATTGACTAGTGCCCGACCTTCCCCTCGTCGGTCTTTAATTTCGCGGGCGATGATTAAGCTTTGCTGGGAATACTCAATCGCTTTGGCATAGTTACCTAGATAGTGATAATCGGTTCCCAAATTGCCCAGTGTAGTACCTTCCCCTCGTCGGTCTTTAATTTCGCGGGCGATCGCTAAGCTCTGCTGAGTATACTCAATCGCTTTGATATAGTTGCCCAGAGAGCTGTAGTTGGTTCCCAAATTGCCCAGTGCCCAACCTTCCCCTCGTCGGTCGTTAATGGCACGGGCGATCGCTAAACCCTGCTGCCCATACTCAATCGCTTTGGTATAGTTGCCCAGCGAGTGGTAATTAATTCCCAAACCGACTAATGCTGCACCTTCTATTCGTCGGTCGTTAATGTTGCGGGCGATGGCTAAACCTTGCTGCCCATACTCAATGGCTTGGTCATAGTTGCCCAGAGAGCCGTAAGCGCCTCCCAAATTGTTCAGTGCCCAACCTTCCCCTTCGCGATCTTTAATGGCGCGATAAATTTGCAGTGCTTGTTGCCAGGAATTCAGCGCTGCTTGGAACTGGCTAGTTTGGTGCTGTTGCATCCCCCGCTGTATCAGTTGATCGCCCTCTGCTTTACGAGCATCGATCGTTTGAGCGATCGCGGGCAGTAAGAAATCAGATGTCTGGAATAGGGGTGCAACTAAAAACAAGGAAATGGACGCAAGGAAAGCAGAAGTAAGTCTAGCGTTTGATTTGAGTCGTCGATGTGGACAAAGCATAGGATTCTGAAGTTTGAATTGTACGATCGTCCTCTTGATCGCTCCGCTTTGCTTCCAGCGATCGCCCCTGATAGAAGCTTACTCTGCCCCGCTGAATCCAACTATGAATCGGTGGGTAGCGACATTTCTGGAACGCCCCCTAAATCCCCCACAAGTGAGGGACTTTGAACGAGAGAGTTGTCCGAAAGTCCCCCAGATTGGGGGGTTGGGGGGCAGAAGTGCTAAATAACGAAGCGAAAAAATCTATCGAATTCACGTTAAATAAACTGAACTAGACGAGTTGAGCGATCGCGCGATCGACTTGAACCAACCCATATCCACTCGCGTAATCAAACCCAACATCAAAGCCTGGAGTGATTGGATCATCCATATCCAGAGCCGTCTGTTCTAAGACTTGATTAATTTGTGCTGGACTTAAGGAGCGATTTGCTTGGAGCATCAAAGCTGCCACTGCTGCAAGGTGAGGAGCCGCTGCTGACGTGCCTCGAAAGTTGGGAAAAAGGTCAGAATCCTCCACAGTATCTGTGCCAAAAAATGTCGTATTGGTGTCGTCAGGCCCAACAAACCTCGGCTGCTGGCGAAACTCAGGTCTAGAGAGACGATTGCCCTTTTGGTCAAACAAAATCGGAGTACCCCCCGCCGAAGAAAAGTCTTGTAATCTTGCAGGGTTTACACCGTAGGCAGGCGTATTAAAGTAAGCAGCGGCTCCGACTGCTGCAACGCCCCTGGCATTTCCGTTGCCGTAGACCGTTGAACTGTTGGTGTTGTAATCGTTGATTGTGAAGGTACTGGCGGCATCATTCACCACATACTTCATCAAACCGGGAGCAGCCCCCGATCGCTTGGCAATCAACAGATTAAACTGATCCGAGCCAAACGAGCCATCATTGCGGAATGTCAGCGCCTCGATCGGGTCTCCTCCCACATTTGATAGTCTGCTACTAGCTAGTACTTTTTGTTTTGCATTGTCAAGCAGGTAGATATCAAGGTCATTGGTAGAACGACCGAGTGGCGAATCCCATTGAAATGACAGATCAAAAGAATCGTTCTTCGCCAGCGTAATGCTCTGATAGAAATCGACCCCGGCTCCTGGATCAAAGTCATGAACTTCTCCATAGCCTGCAAAGAACCCAGCCGACCTGAAAGCACCTTGATAGCTGTCACGAGCATTGTTCCTCGCAGCAGCAAAGTAAGGAATGCCCTGTTTGACAACCTCCTCGATCGCCTGAGCCACAATCCCATCCTGGAACATTGGTTCAGCCAAAGTTATGTCATCTACAATGATTTGCGCTCCCTGGGCTGCTAGTGCTCGAATGCCATCCGCGAAGACTTTTTGACTAGCCACCCCAGTGTGGAACATCAAACTTGCACCGGGAGCAACATCGTGAATGAGCTGCATCATGGCTCTGCCTTCGTCTGTCACACGCGAAATCTCACTGCTCAAATCATCTGCCAGCACAGTTACCCTTGTAGGCAAGTCACCACTCGCAATATCTGTTGCCGCCCCACCTAGCCTGTTAAAATTATTCGACAACACTCCGATTTTGATGCCTGTGCCATCTACTCCAAAGCGACTTCTGGCAACATCGGCTTGCATGGCTCGATCGCCCTGGCTAGTCACTAATCCAAAATTCCCCAAAGTCAGAAAAGCGGCATTGCTGAGGGTACTTGCAGAGATGTTGTTTAAGGTTGCTAGTAGTCCGTTTGTCTGAGTGCTGATCAGCGTACTGTTGGCATTGCTTCCTGTACCCTGAGTGATAATTAACTGATCAAACGTTAAGCCTCCCGCTAATCCGATACGATCGCGCTCACTGAGTTTGAAGTCTATAATGGTGTCTGCCCCTTTGTTAGGCTCTAGCACAAAGATATCGCGACCACTGCCGCCCACTAGAGCGTCTCGCCCCAATCCTCCCCAGAGGGTATCGTTGCCCACATCGCCCCAGAGCAGGTCGTTGCCCACGTCGCCGCGCAAAATGTCATCGCCACCTAGTCCATAAATAATGTCATTTCCGCCTTGACCGTTGATGATGTCATTGAAGCGATCGAACCCTGCGATACGGTCATCCAGATCATTGAGAAAAGTCACCCGGCTTGATTGCTGACCTTCGAGAATTTGGCTGCGCTGCCAGTTTGCATTAAAGACATCAAAGCTATCCTGAATGGTACTATCACCCTCAAATAGAATGTTGCCCAAGAGCGCCGAGCCAACAGGTAAGTTGTCCAGATTTTCTAGCTGAAAATTCTTTAGAGTCACCTGAGTATTTGAAACTCGCTCAAATGAAATCACTAAGTCTCTACCGTGTTGAGTCAAAACCATGTTCTTTGCAGTCAGTCCCACTCCCTCAAACTTCAGGGTATCGAGGTTAGCAATGATTGCGTCTGTCTGATTGCCTTTCGCTCCAATGCCGCCGAAATTGTTAATCGTTATGTTGCCTGTGCCACGGAGAATTTTGAAAAGTTTCCGACTGCCAGACCCATCAAAATCAGCAGTGCTGGTTGCTGCTTGTGAACTGTGACTTGTTGATTGGGCAGCGATCGCTGTATTCAAATCGCCACGGGTCAGCGATTGCAGATTGGTTTGATCTAGGGAAGTAGATAAAGCGCGATCGACAAGGTTATTTCTCATGAAAGTATGTTCCAAATTACAAAGTTTATTCCTACGAAGCTGGGCATCACTAATCAATGCTTTGGCTTTTTCTTTCGATCTTCATATTCCCGCTTTCGATCCTCATATTCCCGTTCACATTGCCGATCCTCATCAGTTTTGCCAATGCTAAAAGAATACGGACGAGAAGTACTACCGCGCTCTACACTTTTGGTTTGGTGGTCAATGCTGGCGATGAAAGTACCAGACTCAAGGACGGTGTTACCGCGTTTGATCTCATAGGAAAAGTCGTTCTTTCCAGGTTGCACTGCTAAATGTCTACCGCTGTGACTTGTGCCAAAAGACACTCTAAATCCTTCGGATGTTGAGGCTTTGTCGTATTCACGATCGGTATAGGGAGGCGGGTTTTGATCAATCCCAGGAGTAACATTGCGGATCACAACGCGCAAGCCTGGAGCAGGTAGCATCGTATTGGATATAAATTCTGCTCGTCCGGTTTCCTCTGTGTATCGACGGGTGCGAGTCTGAAAATTGGAGTAGTAGAACGGCCCGTGACACCTGCCGGAGTCTACTGTGTAAGCTTCAGTGACCGATAAAGTCATGATTGTACCTACATTTAATTGCTGAGATGCTTGAAATTTGAATCCGATTTGAAGAGCGGGCGATCGGGCTTGGGCTTGGGTAAAATCAACCATCAGTGGAACACTTAACAGTGATACTCCAATGACTTTAGAGGCCCATTTTGCTTTACTTGGCAGGGTTGCTTTTTGTAGTTTCATCAGCTTCACCTTGTATCAGTAGCGCCAGACTATCTTATGGCTCAAATCGTTCTTGGCTTAAATCTTAAGCAATCTATATAGAAACTTCATTCGTTTGACCCACAGACTAGATGAAGAGAGAGGTGCAATTTTGATTGCGGGAAAGTGCAATGGTTGTCAATATCTAGATGGTTAACTCAAATCTTGCACTGTTCTCAATAGTTCTAACAGATGGCTTAATCATGATGTGGGGAGTTGTACTAGTTAGCCAAGAAAACTTTAATACGATCAACTAGGTGTTGCGCTGACTGCTCACTACACTGCTCATCGTAGTCATCTTCCATCTCAACGTGCAGCACACCTGTCAATATAATTTGACAGTGTTCAGAAACAATTCCATACATGCCCACGGTTCTTGAACACTGAGCTTTTACATCCTTGATGTGACGCAGCCAATACTCACTCACCTTGACTTTAGATGCAAAAATATACTGCCGCTTGATTAATTTTGTTATTAGCTCACTAAGAAATATTGCGCTGAACCAATAAAGCAGAATCGAAGCCAGAAAACCTAACGTCAAAGTATTAACGAAAATGCTGACAACATCAGAAATATTCGTATATCTTATTTTATTTGAGTAACTTAGTATAAAAAAGATGATTAGAAATAGTCCTAACGCACACGTCACTCTAAATACAAAACAACTTTGTTGCTCTATCACCAATTTTTCGAGTCTCTTATCGAATGTGAAGAACTTATTTTGTCTGCCTAGCCAAAGGCAATTGATTAAAAAGATGGGACTGCCCACACACAAAGTAATCAATAGAGCGGCTAGAATATGCCCCTGAGCAATGCTGAATAGATAAAAAAAGATAATTGTAAGTGCTATGAGAGAAGCAAGATTAATTATTTTTCCAGGTTTTGAGTATTCAATGTCACAAATTCTAATAACTAATTTAGTTGGTGTATCTACTAAGATTTTCATAGTTTTCTCATTAGTTACAATTGTCAACTTTACTGCAACACCCAAACTAACCCGATCGCTTCAATTTGCCTCAATCGATCGCCCTTACTCTGCTTCCCCAATCAACGTAAATGCTGCCCAATTTCGCGGTTGCGGATGAGTTTTCATCGTGGTTAGCATTGCCTGTCGGAGTGCCTGCGCTTTGTCGGGTTGTTCCTGCAAGTTTTTATAAAACGTCTGCATTAGCTCCGCTGTTGGCGCATCGGGCACTGCCCAAAGGGAAACAATCACACTGGGTACGCCTGCTGCAATGAGCGATCGCGATAATCCGATAATGCCATCGCTTGTCACATCACCTTGAGCGGTATCACAGGCACTTAACACCACTAGCTCCGCATTGAGCTTCATGCTAAGGATTTCAGTCGGGGTGAGTAGGCCATCGTTGACCTGGTTGGGGTGATTAGGGGCAAGCACGATCGCGCCTGGTGTATTGCCATCGTTGGGGGTCAATAAGCCATGCGTCGCGAGATGAATAAACCGTGCTTGCGGCATCTGGTTGAGGACTGCTGATTTATTCGCAGCAGCCCCAATCATTGGTGTGGTTTTGAGCAACTGCGCGACAGTACGGGCTTCTTGTTCGGCTGCGGGTAAAGGGGCAAGACCCTCCAACAGTTTGGGCAGTGTAGGATTGCCAACCACTAAAGCAGTGCGATTTGAAGTACGGTTAAGTTGTTGTTGGTTCTGGTTAGTAAAACTCAGGACTTGAATTGAGGGTGCTGTCAGCAGGGTGTGCTGTTCAATCAGATAGGTGCCTTTTTCATTTAGTAAGGCGGGAAAAGGCACCAATAACAGTTCGTTGTGCGGAATGAAGATGACGCGATCGCTGGGATTTTTGGGTAATAAGTCAGCGATCGGCTCAATCAGCAATTGATGTAAGGTTCTGAGTTGGTCGGCTCCAAACTGATTCAGGCGAGTATTGTTTCCTGAGGACGCTGGAGTGGATGTTGTTCCAGAGCGACGAACGCCTCGCCGTAAAACATCATGAGTGACAGACACCAACTCTTGTAGTTTTGTGGTTGAAGATGTGTACCCAGTTTTGCGAAACTCAATCTGCCCAGTGGGACGAACTACCCAGATATACAGACTGTTATTACCTATCACCGAATATTCCACTAGCGTGGCGTTTTGCCGTTGGGCAACTTGCTGGATTTGAGCCAGCGAGATCGGTTGACTTAACTGTTGAATGGTTTGGGAGTCGTTGGGACTGCTTGCCAGACGAGTAGCAAGGAGTTCGACAAAAGCACGAGTGCGACCTCGTTCCGACACTTCTAAAGCAGACGCAATTTTATTTTGAGCCACTAATGCATGTTGTAACGCTTGGTAAGAGGTCTTGTTAAGATCGTTGAGGGCAATTTTATCTCGATCCTGCAATCCGGGTCGAAGTTGCTCAAAAATTGAAATCGATTGGTATAGAGGCTGTTCTGCTGCACTGTATTTTTCTAAAGAAAGAAACGCAAGTCCAATGGTGGTCAGCCTGTGAGCTTTCATCTCACGCTGACCCAAGATTTGAGTCATCTTCAGTGACTGCTGATAATACTCCAGTGCTTTCGCATATCGACCCAAACTAGCGTAGTGTCTTCCAATCGCATTAAGTACGTTGCTTTCTTGTGATCGATCGCCTGCCTCTTGTGACCATTTTAATGCCTGCTGATAGGACTGCATTGCCTTCTCAAGTTGTCCTAACTCTGTGTAGCTCTTTCCAATGTTCGTGAGTGCAGCACTTTCGCTTGCTCGATTACCTGTCATTTGATGAATCTTGAATGCTTGCTGATAATATTTCAGTGCTTCCGCATATTGCTCAGAGATCCTGTAAATTTCTCCAATATCTTCAAGCACATTGCTTTCTCCTGCTGGATCTCCTATTGCCTGGAAAATCTTCAACGCTTGCTGATAAGCATCCAACGCTTTTTCAAGTTGTCCCCACTCACGATAAGTTGCTCCAATTTCTTTGAGCGTTCTGCTTTCCTCAATTGGCTCCGGCATATCTCGATACACGTTCCGCGCCTGCTGATAGTACTCCAGCGCCTTTGTATATCGTTTCAAGTGTGCGTAGTGTCCTCCAATGTTTCTCAGTGTTGAACCTTCAGAAAACCGCTCGCCAATTGCTTGATAAATTTTCAATGCCTGCTGATGATGCTTTAGCGCGTTTGCAGGTTGGCCTAAAAATTTATAGATAGTTCCGATAGCGTTGAGCGCGCTGCCTTCCCCTGCTCGATTGCCCATCTCTTGACGCAACTTCAGTGACTGTTGAAAAGCTGACATTGCCTTCGGATATTGCCCTAATGTTAGATAGACCGCTCCAAGAGCATGTAATGTGGTGCTTTCCCCAGGGCGATCGCCGACTTCTTGCCAAATTTTCAAAGTCTGTTGAAAGAGATCCAACGCCTTCGCGTACTGCCCTAAATCTAGATAGATCGATCCAATATTGCCGAGTGCACGCCCTTCTTCTGTTCGATCGTGCATTCCTCGAGCAATTTTCAAAGCCTGCTGATAGAACTCTAACGCTTTCGCATACTGCCCTGACTTACTGTAGATCGATCCAATGTTGTTGAAAGTTCGACCTTGATTCGCACGATCACCGACTTCTTGCCAAATTTTTAAAGCCAGTTGATAAGACTCTAATGCCTCCGCATACTGCCCTAAGCTGCCATAGATTGATCCAAGGTGGGTGAGCGTGCTACCTTCTGCTACTTGATCACGCATTTCTTGAGCGATTTTCAAAGCCTGCTGATAAGACTCTAATGCCTTCGCATACTGTCCTGATACGTTGTAGACTACGCCAATAAAGACGAGAGCGTACCTCTCTCCTGATCGATCGTGCATTTCTTGAGCAATTTTTAGTGCTCCTTGATAAGACTGCAACGCTTCCGCATACTGCCCCAAGTGTATGTAGATCAGTCCAATGTTATTGAGCGTAGTACCTGCCAGCAACTGATTATGCTCTTCCTGCGCTATCTTCAGTGCTGAGTGATGAAACTGTAATGCCTCTGCATATTGCCCAGATCTGTCATAAACTTGCCCAATGGTGGTGAGCGTAATGCCTTCATTCGCTCGATCGCCCATCTGCTGATACAGCCTCAATGCCTGCTGATACACAGTTAGCGCTTCAGTAAATCGTGAACTGCGGTAGAGTTGTCTCCCTTGTTGGACTAACTGCGCTGCCTGTGTCTGTATCGGATCGTTCGCGGAGGATTGCGCGAGAACACGCGGAGTGTTCAATCGTGCAGCGTCGGGTAACGCACTGAGCAGAGCCGTCATCAGTAGGAAACGAGCAGTAATCTGAGTGAGGTGCATATAGTCACAATTCCCATTATGGTTCTAAAGGGGATGGAGATACATTGAAGACAAGCCACAGTAAAACTAAATTCATATCCTTTTCACTTTTTTAAGCATCGTCCTGACGCGATCGCCCTTACTCTGCCTCGCCAATCAGCGTGAAGGCTGCCCAATCTCGCGGTTTGGAATGGGTTCTCATTGTTGCTAACATTGCCTGTCGAAGGGCTTGTGCTTTATCTGGATTCTTCTGAAGGTTTTGATAAAATGCCTGCATCAATTCGGCGGTCGGCGCATCGGGAACTGCCCACAGGGAGACGACCACACTGGGTACACCTGCTGAAATGAGCGATCGCGACAAGCCAATAATCCCATCTCCGGTTGTTCTGCCCTGTGCCGTATTGCAAGCACTCAAGACCACTAAATCTGCTTGTAGTTTCATGTTCAAGATTTCTTCTGCGGTCAGTAGTCCATCATCGTTACCAGAAGGTGCTAGAGCGATCGCGCTTTCCAATCCCCTTACATCATCCAGTAGTCCATGAGTAGCGAGATGAATGATTGAGGCTTGGGGCATTTTTGCAACGATCGCTGCTTTGGTTCCTTGTGCGCCAATAATCGGTTGAGTGGTGAGGAGGGAAGCGATCGCTTTTGCTTCGATTTCGGCTCCGGGTAGGGGTGACAATCGTTGTTTGGGCGCTCCAGGATAGACAGACACACTCGGCATGGTGGGATTGCCCAATACGAGAGCTTTCCTGTTGTTAGATTGCTGAGTAACTAACCTTTGTTGTTGTTGTCGGGTTAGTGCTAGTACTTGAATCGAGGGGGCAGTGCGAATCGTGTGTTTTCGGATTAAGTAAGTCCCGTTACTATCTTGGAGGGCGGGAAAGGGGACTTGAAAGAGTAAGCCTTGCGGAATGAAAATGACGTGGGCGTTGGGGTCTTTGGGGAGGAGAGTGGCGATCGGATCTATCAGCAATTGATGTAGTGTAGGTAAATTGGGTTGGGAATGGGTAGAGAAAGCGCTGCGACTCCGAACCGCAAAAAATTCTTGATTGCCAACGATCAGGTCAGCTAGAGAAACTTTGTGTTGTTGCCAGAGAGGTTTTAGATCAACTTGACGGAAGGTGATTTCACCCGTGGGTGAAATCACCCAAATATAAAGCGCTGATTCTCGCCATGCGTCTTTGCTCTCAATTTGAAAATTATCATAGATAATCGAGTACTGAACTAAGGCAGCGTTTTGTGCTTTCGCGATTTGACGAATTTGGGATTGGTTGGGAGCAGTCGCGATCGCTCTGTTGACAGAACTAGGAGATAATCGCTGGGTCAGAAGATCGACAAAAGCACGGGCACGCCCCCGCTCGGCAATTTCTAACGCGGCGCTCGGTTGATTCTGTGCGACTCGGACTTGTTGTAGAGTTCGATAAGTGCGGGCTTGTCCTTCAAAAAGCAGGACTTTATTATTATCGTTAGCGTCGAATGTCTGCCGCATTGATTCCCAAACTTGAATGCCATTCAGGAGCATTTTTTCAGCTTCGGGTAAATTGTCAACTTCTAGCAAAGCCGCTCCGAGGTTGTTGAGCGCCATACCCTCTCCTTGACGATCGTGAATTTCCCGTGCAAGCGCTAAACTTTGTTGCATATACTCGATTGTCTTGGTGTAGTTGCCTGAGGAAAAGTAAGCATCTCCCAGACTCCTCAGTGCTATCGCTTCACCTTGACGATCTTGAATTTCGCGGGCGATCGCTAACCACTGCTGTGTATACTGAATCACCTGAGCGTATTTGCCTAAACCTTTATAAGCAACTCCTAAATTGCCCAATGCTCTGCTTTCAGTTCGACGGTTTTTAAGTTCGCGGGCGATCGCTAAGCTTTGCTGTAGGTATTCAATTGCTTGGCTATATCTACCTGCAAACGAGTAAAGGACTCCCACATGACTCAATGCTGCCCCTTCACCTTCGCGGTCTTGAAGTTTCTGTGCGATCTTCAATCCTTGCTGTGCATACTCAAATGCTCGGTCATAGTCGCCAATATACGTATAAGCAATGCTCAAATTACCCAATACGACACCTTCTTTGTGACGGTCTTTCCTTTCCCGCACAATTGCCAAACCCTGCTGTGTATACTCAATCGCTTTAGCATAGTTGCCTAGCAGGCGGTATGTGATACCTAGATGAAGCAGTGCGTTGGCTTCATTTTCTGGGTCTTGTGTTTCCCGTGCGATCGCTAACGCCTGCTGTGTGTACTCAATTGATTGGTCATAGTTGCTTAATTCAAGATGAACCAGTCCCAAATAACCCAGTGTGGCGAGTTCATCTCGACGGCTCCTGATAGCGCGATAGATTGCTAGTGCCTGATTGTAAGACTGAATTGCTGCTTGATACTGATGGGATTGCTGCTGCTGTCTGCCTCGATCGTACAGTTGATTGGCTTCTACCCTTTGAGAATCGATCGTTTGAGCGATCGCTAAACGTGGGGCGTGGGGGGGAATGTAAAAGGCAACAGACAACAGGCAAAGGGCGAGGGGAAAGAAGAAGCGCGGGTGCTTCGCAGTTGCCAGAGGCAATCGCACTCTACGATCGTTGGATTTGAGCAGCTTTAATAAGGGATTCATCAAATTTTAGAGTTTGGGGCGAAGGAATTAGCGAGGTTGTGGTTTTTGATCGCGCTGCTCCACAGATACTGCAAGGGTTGCTTCAATTTGTTTGAGGCGATCGCTCTCCTCTCACTCGCAGCTCACCGTTGATTTGATTGGTATAGCAGCCTGACAGAATCTCTTAGGAGGATATTAATCGTTACGATTCCCAAGATGGTTCCCAAGGGAATGGAAATGCATTGAAGACAAGCGATCGTAAAGCTAAATCCATAGCCTTTTCGTCTTGCCAAACATCGTCCTGAAGCAATCGTCAACAAAGAATAGGTGAGTCCAACAAACAGAAGAGTAAGTCCGTAACTCAAAAGAAGACCTCCGGACAAAAAGGTACAGCGTGGCGAACCTGTGAATCATACAGGGAGATAAAGCGCCAAGTCTGGAAAAAGAATGAAAGCGACACAATTGTTAGAGATAGATGAATGCCTCCCAATACATAGTTAAAAAGCGATAGCAAAGACAAGTATTGGCGATCGGTGTTATTCATTAATTTTATTTCTTGCAACGCTGTAAAGGTGTTGTTCTGTTATCTAAAGAATGGAGCAACTAGAAACTATAGTAGATGACCATTGATCAAATTAATGACGCTTGCGATCGCGTTTATTCTCTTCATCATAAGTTCGACGACATTCTGCATCTTTATCGCTAGACGAAGAAGCCATCGTTTCGTCGCGCGTGATTGCTTTGGTTTGGCGCTGAATCGTCGCCGTGAATGAACCCGATTCAATCACGCTGTTAGCACGTTTGATTTCATAGGAGAAATCGTTTTTACCTTCTCGAACAGCGAGATATCTGCCACTATGAGCAACTCCAACATTGACTTTGAATCCTTCAGATGTGGGTGCTTTGTCATACTCTCGATCGGTATAGGGAGACGGATTCTGGTCGATGCCCAGTGTGATATTTCGGATGACAACACGCAAACCTGGAGCAGGCATCGTTTTTGAGATAAAGACAGCGCGACTTGCTGGTTCGTCGGTGTAGTTGCGGGTGTAGGTCTGAGGCTTAGATAAGTAGACTGGCCCGTGACACTGGCCCGAATCAACTTGGTAAGTTGCTGTAACCCGTAGAGAATAGAGTACCCCCACGTTTAATGCTGGAGAGTCTCTAAATTTAAGTCCGGTTTGAGTGGGCTGTGCATTAATAGAATTAGCAGTGAAAGTGTTTAACAGTAGCAATCCAATAATCTGAAACCCCCAAGCTTTGGCTTTGTAGAATTGCATTGATTTCATCCCTTGCAGGTTAGCGATCGTTTCACTTGTTGATGAACCTTTAAAGTCTATGTTGAGCGTTTTGTAAATTAGACTTCTGCATGCATGTCCGGCAATTGATGTTAGCTTCGCAAGTGCTTTTGGTCACGTGGTTATCAGAACAAAGTACAGGGAGGTGAACTAACCGACAAAATTGCTTCTTTACCTTTAAGTAAGTGGAGATAAGTAAGTGGAGAAACGGGAGTGGCTCTGAATGGCTCTTAATCAAGATGGTAAGCAAATTATGTTGAGTATTCACGCAGCACACCCGCAAATCTGATGAATGAGAGAGTGCAATATCGATTGCGGGAAGATGCAACTTGATTCACCAATCGCAGTTTCTACAGCGCTACTCCGCTTCTCCTATCAATGTGAAGGCTGCCCAATCTCGCGGCTGGGGATGGGTTTTCATCGTCGTTAACATTGCCTGCCGGAGTGCTTGGGCTTTATCTGGGTTCTTTTGCAAGTTTTGGTAAAACGACTGCATTAGTTCCGCAGTGGGGGCATCGGGAACTGACCACAAGGAAACAATCACACTGGGCACCCCGGCTGAGATAAAGGCACGCGATAGCCCAATGATGCCGTCCCCTGTGGTTCTTCCTTGTGCAGTGTTGCAGGCACTCAAAACAACCAGGTTCGCTTTTAGTCTCATGTCCAAGATTTCTTCTGCGCTCAATAAGCCATTATCTTTGCCAGAGGGAGCTAGTGCGATTGCACTTTCTAATCCCCTTACATCATCCAGTAGTCCATGTGTCGCGAAGTGAATGATTGAAGCTTGAGGCATTTTTGCAACGATCGCTGCTTTAGTTCCTTGTGCGCCAATAATGGGTTGAGTGTTGAGGAGGGGGGCGATCGCTTTCGCTTCCGTTTCGGCTCCGGGTAAGGGAGATAACGATCGCTCAGGTGCTCCGGGCGCAGGAGAAACACTGGGCATGGTCGGATTGCCCAACACTATGGCTCTACCTGGTTTTTGATTGCTTAATTTCTGTCGCTGTTGTCGGGTGAGTGCCAGCACTTGAATGGAAGGAGCCGTGAGAATCGTATGTTTTTGAATCAGGTAGTTTCCTTGATCATCTTGCAGGGCGGGGAAGGGTACTTGAAACAGCGCACCCTGGGGAATGAAGATGACGTGATCGTTCGGGGTTTTGGGGAGGAGCGGAGCGATCGGCTCAATGAGTAATTGATGTAGCGTGGGTAGATTAGCTTGAGGTCTAGTAGAGTTAGAACCACGACTGCGGACAGCGAGAAACTCTTGCTTCTCAATGGTTAGTTTAGCTAAAGAGGTGTTGTGCCGTTGCCATAAGGGTTTAAGGTCAACTTGTCGGAAAGTGATATCGCCGGTCGGTTGAATCACCCAGATATAGAGCGCAGATTCTCGTGTTGATGGCTTTCCTTGAATCTTGATGGTCTCATAGATGATGGAGTACTGCACTAGAGTCGCGTTCTGCATTTTGGCGATCTGCCTGATTTGGCTTTGGGTAGGAGCCGCGGCGAGGGTCAAGCCACCAGAGGACACATTGCTAGAACCTGTCGATAAGCGCTGTGCTAGGAGTTCGACAAAGGCGCGTCCCCGCCCACGTTCAGCAATTTCTAGCGCAGGAGTGATTTTGTTTTGCCGAATCAACACTTCTTGGAGCGCGCGATAACTCGTAGCCTGTTGCTCAAAAATAGAGATCTTATTGTTATCGTTGTTGCCCAGATCGCCCCGGATCGATTCCCTCACTTGGATAGCAGAGAGCAACGCCTTCTCAGCAGAGGGTAGATTCCCAAGTTTCAAGAAAGAGTCGCCGAGGCTGTTGAGAACATAGCCCTCAAGTCGCCGATCTTTTATTTTGTGGGCGATCGCTAAACTTTGCTGATGGTATTCAATCGCTTTTGCATAGTCACCCAGAAAGTAGTAAACAGTTCCCAGGGCGGTTAGTGTGGTACTCTCACTCCGCCGGTTTTTGACTTTGCGGGCGATCACTAAACCTTGCTGAAGGTACTCAATGCTTCTAGAATAGTTGCCCAGCATAGAGTAAGCATTTCCCAGACTGCCCAGCGCGATGCCCTCATCTCGTCGGTTTTTAATTTCGCGGGTGATCGCTAACCATTGCTGACGGTATTCAATCGCTTTGGTATAGTTGCCTAGCATGGAGTAAGCACTTCCCAGATTGCCCAGCGCGATGCCCTCACTTCGACGGTTTTTGACTTCGCGTGTGATTACTAACCATTGCTGATAATGCTCAATCGCTTTGGAATAGTCGCCTAGTAAACTGTAAGTATTTGCCAGAATGCCTAATGCGTCGCCCTCACCTCGACGGTCTTTAATTTCCCTTGCGATCGCTAACCTTTTTTGAGCGTATTCAATTGCTTTGGAGTAGTTAGCTAGAGAATTGTAAGCAACTCCCAAATTGCTTAGTGCATTGCCCTCACTTTCACGATCGTTGAATTCGCGTGCGATTGCTAAACTTTGTTGAGCATACTCAATCACTTTGTCAGGGTTGTCTAGAGAACGGTAAGCAGTGCCCAACCTGTCCAATTTAAAGCCCTGACCTTGCCGACTTCTGAGTTTACGTGTGATCGCTAACCATTGCTGATAGGTCTCAACGGCTTTGAAGAAATAGTTGCTTGAAGGACGGTAATTAGTTCTCAAATCTTCCAGTACCTTGCCCGCAGCTTGCTGGTCTTTGAGTTCGTCCGCAATCGCTAACCGTTGCTGAGAATACTCAATCGCTTTGGTATGGTCGCCTAGAGAGCTGTAAGCATTTCTCAAATTGCCCAGTGCTCTCCCCTCACCTCGTCGGTCTTTGAGTTCGCGGGCGATCGCTAACCGTTGCTGAGAATACTCAATCGCTTTGGCATAATTGCCTATTAGATTGTAAGCATTTCCCAAATTGTCCAGTGCTCTCCCCTCACCTTGTCGATCTTTGATTTCGCGGGCGATCGCTAAACTTTGCTGATAGTACTCGATGGCTTTGGTATAGTTACCTAAAGAATAGTAAGCAGATCCCAAATTAACTAGTGCTTTGCCCTCACCTTGCTGATTTTTAATTGCACGATACATCTGAAGGGCCTGTTGCCAAGAGATGATTGCTGCCTCAAATTGACTAGTCTGATACTGTTGAACTCCCTGATTGAGCAGTCGATCGGTCTCGGTTTTGCGGACATCAGTGATTTGGGCAACCGCAGGAAGAGGGGCGTAGGAAGAAATGAAAAATGAAGCATGAGAAATGAAGAACGCGAGGGGAAGGAAAAATTTCACCTTACGATTGCTAAATTTAGGTTGTTTTAGAGAGGAAAGCTTCATTGGCTTTTAGCGTTTGGAGTGAGAGAGGTTAGCGTCGTCGTTCACGATTCTGAATTTGGGTTAAGCGTTTAACGTGCGGCGAAACTCTGAAGGAACCGCGAGTACAAAAATAGCACTGCTGCCCCCCCAGCGTGTTGCATGAATCATCACGGATGGAGATCACTGCATAAGCTCCCAATCTCAATCCTATAAATCATTAGACAACGAAGCAACACCACTTCATATCAAGGCATTAGGAGACTGAATCATGTTGCACCTTACCTCCAAACCATTCATCGCTTCCCTTCTTCGACCCATTGCTCAAAAACTCGACGTAATCGAAATCCGCAGCGCTAAGACAGCTCATTTTTTCTGTCGCCTTATTCCTTCCCAATGTCCGTTTGAGCGCGATATTCACTGCTTTGGTCGGCTGCTAATTCACATTCCCCCAATGTGCAAATTGAATCCGTTTTATGAGCAACTGGTTGGGTTACGGTTCAGAGCGCTCTGCTACTTGGCGGATGTGTGCGGTGAGGATATTGCAGCATATTGTTAATTCATCTCGATCGCTCACCCAAAGAATTGAGGAACCAATCTGCATCGACAGGTGCTTAGTCATCATCAGCACTTACCCACCTGGATACTATTTCAGCACCCTCTTATCTAATCGTCCATCCTGATCGCTGCTATGACACCCACCGCCTGGATTCAAGATTGTTCTACATTAGGAGTTGGTTTGCTAGTCGATGGTCGTTCAATCTCTCCCTCGCTGTAGCCTAGATCATAAAAACTAGCAGCTTGAGGATCATGCTCTGGAGGCTGTTTTGATTTGCCAGCCCAAGCATCCTCTTTCCCACGATCGAACCACTCCTGATCAGATTGTGAGGAATCATTGCTACTCATCATTCGTGTGCCCTCTAAACGTTCTGACGACACTCTAAGTCCTTGTGGAAGTTTAATGTATCGCTCTAATGGCTCAAACCTCTAACGATCAATAATTAAGGCTGCCTCAACCCTATAGAAACTGCCAACCAGCAATACTTTCCACGCGCTTACTCCCACAGACACAAACCTCTGGTTTAGAAGCGAGGTCGATAGTAGGTGAGAGCGATCGACAATCGAGTATGGCGATCGCACTGACCAACCAAACTCAAGAGAGGAGAAAGCTTTTCGCAATTTTCCCAATTACTTAAAAATGTGAAGAAAGATGCAATGAGAGAGTAATGAAAACAGTCTGAACTATTGAACAAAGCGATACCTCTTATATATTACATTTCTACAATGTATATTTCAGATTTGCGTAGTAGTGTGATATGGTAAGTAAATCTGTGTGATAAGAGCGGTTCTGATAATTTTCTCTTGTCCCAATTTTTGCATCAGTGGTGAATTAGACCGACCGTGCATCGCTAGAAAATATAAGTAAGATGCCTTCTAATGATCTGACAGAGATTACGTCTACTTCATCTCATAAGGCAGATAAGTCTACATAAAGCTGTCGCAAAGCTTATTTCCCGTATTTACTTTACAGGATGTGAACTGCAAGATATTTTATTTACAAATTTTTCGTTTTTGAAATTAAAATGACTCAGGGTGTGACCAAAAGCGGGTGTAATTTTTAAGGAAAACTACCCTACTTAACGTCAGGTCGATGAACTCTTCGCTTTTAGATCCAGAAACGCCCCCCAAATCCCCCACGAGTGAGGGACTTTGAGCCACAATTCTTCTCTTAAAGTCCCCCAAAATTGGCAGCTTGGGGGGCAGAAGCCGTGAACAACGAAGCAAAAAAACTCTCATCAAATTCACGTCTACTTGACTTGATCTGCGCGATTTGTGCGATTAAGACAAAGCAATAGAGCCATCATTCTTCCTACCTTATTCAGAGATCAGGAACTTATTCTCTTAAACATTGCAGTTCTTGTAAATCTCAGGCGTGTCGCTCAACATAAAATTTTGACCATATTTAATGGATCTGTACTGATTCCGTAGCCTTTCTAGAGAGGTTTTAGCAGAACTGCTAGGTCTTCTACAGCTTGCTAACAAATTATTTACGTAGAGAAATATGTTACTTGACGTTAGTTGCGAAAGTGAGTTTTCCCGATCCGATGGAGGTTTACCGCTTTGAAAAATACTCAAACTCTCAAAAATCTTCACCTGTCTCAGTTCAGTGGGCAACTTGTGCAGATGGATGCAAGTGGACAACAATGGATTTTTTATTTATCTCAAGGGGCAATTATCTATGCAACGGGTGGGAATCACTTAGTAAGACGGTGGAATAGAAACGTAGTCACTTACTTTCCCAAGGTGCCTAATTACAGACTAGCGTGGCACTCTGATTTGGCTAGTATTAACGCGCTAACTTTTCCAGTTGGTTGGGAGTATGCGCTGGTACAGCTATGGCTAACTCAAAAGAAAATCACCGAGCAGCAAGCCGCAAAAATGATTGACTGTACTACTGCTGAAGTGATGTTTGATGTCGCTCAAGCAGTAGATGTGGTGGGTCAAGTTATACAGGATGATGCATTGTCTCAACAACGTTCTTGGACTGAGGTAGAAAGCGCGATCGCGGACGCTGAAGCACTCTGGATAGCTTGGCAAGACGCTAAACTTGTGGACTATTCTCCCAACTGGGCCCCTATCCTTAAGCAACCCAAGCAACTTCGCAAGAATAGTTCAGAACAGTTTTACCAAACCCTGGTTGTCCTCTTAAATGGACAGAACACATTGCGTGATCTCGCTGTAAAAACGCAACGTAATGTTGTGGAGGTTACTTCTTCGCTCTTGCTTTGTTTTCAACTGGAATGGGTGGTACTCATGACGGTTGCTGACTTGCCAGGGCCATTTTTTCGACAAGGAGAGTCTGGGATACTGCCGATGTCAGTGGCTCCTGTCACAGCGATTGGGCAAGTTAAGTCAGAACCGAAAAGCAGGTCTGGTCTACGATCGCTGTCTGTGACCTCTCGAAAACCGCTGATTGCTTGTGTTGATGACAGTTTTTTAGTCCTCCAGACTTTAGAAAAGCTGCTTACATCCGCAAACTATCAGTTTGTAGGGGTAGATAATCCCCTTAGAGCGATCGGAGTTTTATTAATTCGCAAACCAGATTTAATCTTTTTGGACTTGGTAATGCCCCAAATCAACGGATATGAAATTTGTGAACAATTACGCAAGACTTCCGGTTTTTGCGATACACCTATTGTAATTTTGACTAGCAGCAGCAGTGCTGTTAACCGTCTTCAGTCAAATTTTGCTGGAGCATCAGACTTTCTCAGTAAACCACTGGATACCTTTGCAGTGCTAAGTATAGTTCGCAAGTACTTGTAATAGAGCACAACGAGCTTCACCCACTCCATTAGGGTTTTATCGATCAGTCCTTTATCGCTTGCACGAGTGAAACTATGAGTACTGTCCTAGTTGTTGAAGATTCTTTGACGGATATGCAGATTTTCATCCATTGCTTACAGCAGGGTGGGATCAATGTCTTGGTTGCCCAAAGTGGGGAAGAAGCGATCGCTGCCGTTAATCGGCAAAGGCCTGACGTTGTTGTTCTTGATGTTGTATTACCAGGGTGCAGTGGATTTGAAGTCTGTCGTGAACTCAAATCAAAAGCTGATACCAGCAATATCCCCATTGTTATCTGCTCTACTAAAGGAGGAGAGATGGATAGATTTTGGGGGATGAAGCAAGGAGCAGATGCCTATTTGGCGAAGCCGATTGATCAAGAAGAGTTTGTACGTACCGTTAAACAGATGATTAAAAGTTCAGTCTAAAAGCAAATCAATGTCTGACGCTTTATCTATTTTTGATTCGATGTCACCCTCTGCATTGATGCAGGATTCTACACTTACGGACTCCTCAGCACGTAAGGAACAATTTTTGCGGCTTGATATTGTGCCTGAGACAACAGCCCTTTTGCCTATTCAGCAGATCGCTGAGGTGTTGAGCATTCCGATCGCCCAGATTATTCCTATTCCTCATATGCCTGCTTGGGTGATGGGGGTTCACAATTGGCGGGGCGAGATTCTCTGGATGGTTGACTTAGGGCACCTGTGCGGACTCACACCCTGGTATCAGCAAGCAACTTATCCCTCAGTCTATGAAGTGGTTGTATTACAGATTCACACGGGTAAAGGAACCTTTCCTCATCCTAAAGGGCAGACTCTAGGGCTAGTGGTCGATCGAATAGACGACAGTGAATGGTGTACCCCAGGGGTCATTCAGTCTTTGCCAAAATCCACTGTCAATTCTGAGTTTGAGCGATTTTTGCACGGGTTTTGGTGGAAGTCCAATGATGATATGTTAGCCGTTCTTAATGGAGAAGCGATTATGAGAGCAATGCCCAAACAGCAGGTGTAGTAGCAATTAGAGCCAGAAATATAGCTATCCCATTTGAGTGGTGAGGATTCGGTGTTTAGTAAGCCACCACTCAGATAGGATTGCTATCTAACAATTACAAGTTGGAAGGGCAAAATGTTGCGTTGAGAGCAGCAGCAACCTGCATGAACACCTGGCTTACCGGAGACTCAGGGGACGCGATCGTAATCGGTTGACCCTGATCACCCCCCGCGCAGATCTGCGAATCAATGGGAACTTGACCCAGCAACGTTGCATTGAGTTCTGCTGCTAACTGCTGCCCTCCGCCGCTACCAAAGATGGGAGTAGGCTTGCCGCAATGCTCACAGATCAGATAGCTCATATTCTCGACAATGCCAAGAACTGGTATTCCTACTTGTCGAAACAGATGAATACTTCGCCGCACATCTGATACGGCAACTTGCTGAGGGGTCGTCACGAGAATCACGCCGCAAATTGGGCTTTCTTGTACGATCGTAATCTGGGCATCTCCAGTTCCGGGAGGCAGGTCAATCAGCAAATAATCTAAGTCTCCCCAGACGACTTCGTGAATGAATTGAGTCACGATTTTATGAAGGACAGGGCCTCGCCAAGCAAGCGGATGGTCAGGTTCAGCGAGTAAGCCAACTGAGATGACTTTGATGCCGTGAGCTTCTAATGGCAAAAATCTCTGACCCTCTGGCGTGTCCACGATCGCAACGTCTGTCTGTCCCAAGCCGAGCATCTGAGGCACATTCGGGCCGTAGACATCCGCATCTAGTAAGCCGACCTTGGCACCTTGTAAGCTGAGAGCAGCCGCTAAGTTAACCGCAGTAGTTGATTTTCCTACGCCACCTTTTCCACTAGAAATTGCCAGCGTGGTTCTTACGCCAGGAATTGTACAGAGTTGAATGTATGTTTTCTTACACCACAGTAAAGCAGATAAACTCGACTGTACCTGGTCTTTTAAGGAATGCTGATGCTTTCCAATGTAGAGGCGCAGATAGATGTAGTCGTCTACAACTCTCAGATTTCGCACCATTCCTAAGCTGACGACATCGGTGTTTAGAATGGGTTCAAGAACTTGCTTGAGACATCGAACAACTTCTTGTTGACGATCTTCAGTCAAGGGATCAGGGTCGCTCGGCTCAGAGGATGCGTTGGACTGTTGGAAAGGTGACGAATGACTAGGCATTGGAAGCCTCTTGCCTCGATTCCTGGATTTTCTGGATAGCTCGTTGTGAATAGATACACACATCTCTATCCGGGTCATCCAAGGCTTGCTGGAGCGCATTTAAGGCAGCCTTATTGTTCAAAACGCCCAGCGCGATCGCGGCATCCCGACGAACATCGGAAGACTCATCGGCTAGGGCTTTGATTAAAGCAGGCAAGGTGCGATCGTCGGGTATTTTCTGCAAAGCTTGCAGCGTGAATTTTCTGACTTGCCAATGTTCATCAGACAATGCCGATTCTAAAGCAGGCACCGCTGCTGCATCCGCATGAAGCGCTAGTGATTTTGCAGCATTCCGTCGCACTTGCCAGTCTGAGTCAGACGTTAAGGCTTGACAGAGTGTTGGAACAACTTCAGAATCTGCCAGGTGTCCTAATGTGAGTGCAGCAGCACAGCGAACTGCATTGATTGGATCAGACATTAAAGCGATCGCAGGTTGACAGCGGGCTACCTGGTTGAGGTATCGGAGCGTCGTAACAGCGGCCTCTCGCAGTTCAGCATTTTCAGATTCAAAGAAAGGCAGAACAGACGGCAACGATTGAGCATCATGAATCTTTCTCAACAGAATTAGAAGACTCAATTGCAGGGTTGCATTGTCCCGGTGCAAGGCATCTAGCAACAGCATTAAGTGATCCGTTGAAATAAGTTCACCGAGTGCTGATAAGGCTTCTTCGCGGATTTCTGCATCACTAGAAACAAGGCATTCTACCAGGGCTGGAACCGCTTTGGGATTTGCAAGTTCCCACAAAGCAGTCACGGCTAACTTTTGCACCCCAAAGTTTTCATCCTGAAGTGCAGTAATCAGCGGCTCTAAGGCCTCTTCATCGCCCAAATGCTGAAGCGTTTTGACCGCCACTAACCGATCGCTGACTTCTGGCGATCGCAGCATTTCTAACCACGGGTCAAGTTCAGAATTCATCAATGCTTGCACTCCTCTACCGCAACAAGAATGGAATTTTTACCGTGATGGCGTTTGTCGGACATTCTTTCTCGCAGGGCAAACAGAACCAGCATTCGTCATACTTCATGTAGGCTTTGCCCGTTTCGGGGTTTTTTACCAACACGTCTAAGGGACAGACTTCAATGCAGGCAGTGCATTTTTCTAAGCATTTGGATTCATCAACAATCACCGGAACATCCACACGCTGCATTGCTAAAGCCATAACTCTTTGATCCTTTTGATTCACTAATTGATCACTAATTAACCGTCGCAACTTGTCTGTTTAGCTTAACGAATTGCGACATCGTACACTTCGGTCTCTACGTCTACATCCACAATGTAGGGTTCGATCGATCGCTTAAACAGCGTCATTTCACCTTCGGCTTTTTTGAGATTGACGTGGCAGAACCACTCCTCGTTGTTTTTCTCTGGATAGTCCAGCCGATAGTGATACAGTCCCCAACGGCTCTCTCGACGATATAAAGAGGAACGGGCGGCCATCTCTGCACAGTCGCGAATAAAGTGAACTTCCATACAGCGCATCAACTCGTGGGGATCACGCGCCCCCATCAGATCCAGGGTATCGTGATAGCGCACAAAGTTACTTAAGCCAAGCTCCATTTTGTTAGCTGACTTGGGCGGTTGTAAGTAATCATTCACCAAGCGGCGCAGTTTGTATTCGACCTGAGTATGGGGGACTCCGTTGGGGCGATCGAGCGGGGCATAGATTCTGGCTTTTTCAGCTTCTAGAAACTCGGAATCAGGCTGAACTTGATCTAAATTCTGGCTATATTCCATCGCATTTTGACCCGCCAACCGTCCAAACACAAACGCACCAATCATGTAATTGTGCGGCACACTTGCCATATCGCCAGCCGCATACAGTCCGGGTACAGTGGTTTCTGCCTTTTCGTTAACCCACACTCCAGATGCACTGTGACCACTACACAATCCAATTTCTGAAATGTTCATCTCAACGCCGTGAGTTCGGTAATTTTCGCCCCGCCCTTCGTGAAAGCGGCCTCGGCTCGGACGCTCGTTTGACCAGAGGATAGACTCAATCTCAGAGATAGTGGTTTCGTCTAGATGGGTCATCTTGAGTTGAACGGGCCCTTTACCAGAGTTTAGCTCTTTCCAGACTTCCAACATCATTTGACCGCTCCAGTAGTCGCAGCTAATAAAGCGATGGCCTTCTGCGTTGGCGGTATAGGCTCCAAACGGACTGGCAACATAGGCACAAGCTGGCCCGTTGTAATCCTTCATCAGGGGATTAATTTGAAAACACTCAATGTTACTTAGTTCAGCGCCAGCGTGGTAGGCCATTGAGTAGCCATCTCCCGCATTGGTTGGGTTTTCGTAAGTCCCATACAGGTATCCAGAAGCGGGTAAGCCAAGTCGCCCACAAGCACCTGTGCAAAGAATCACGGCCTTCGCTTGAATCACAACAAAGTCGCCACTTCGCACATCAAAGCCGACTGCCCCGATCGCTCGTCCGTCTTGCACCAAAACACGAGTTGCCATGACTCGATTCGTAACGTTGACTTTGTGCCGTTTGACCTGACGCGCCAAAATCGTCTTGAGGTCTTTCCCTTCTGGCATCGGCAGCACGTATTTACCCACCCGATGCACTTGCTTTAGGTCATAGTTCCCCTGGGTGTCTTTCTGAAACTTCACGCCCCAGCTTTCAAGCTCTTGAATCACCTCAAACCCAAGCTTGCCTGTCTGATAAACCGCTTTCTGATTCACGATGCCATCATTGGCGATCGTCACCTCCCGAACGTACTGCTCAGGAGTCGAATTGCCCGGAATCACAGCCGTATTTACGCCATCCATGCCCATTGCGATCGCGCCACTGCGACGAATGTTGGCTTTCTCCAAAATTAGAACGTTTCCTTCTGGGTTTGCCTGTTTGGCCTTAATTCCTGCCATTGTTCCGGCAGTGCCGCCTCCGATCACAAGAACGTCGGTTTGCACCCATTGTGTATTGACTTGAGTATCCACTCAGATCTCCTTTTATCAGTGATCAAACTATCAGTGATCAAAACCGCGATCAAAACGTTGCAGAATCTCTAATTCTAGCTAATCCAGTTCCATACTCTTGAGCGTTTCTTCTCGAATTAGCTCAAATACTTGACGGTTCAGATTAATAAACTCTGGGGATACGATACTGTCAATGTGACGAGGACGCTCTAGAGACACAGTAATCTCAGCTTTGATTCTGCCCGGATTCACGCCCATGACCAGGATTCGATCGCTTAAAAATAAAGCTTCCTCAATATCGTGCGTCACAAACACAACGGTTGGCTTGAGATCGCTCCAAATATTTAGTAATAGCTCCTGCATCATTTGCCGGGTCTGTGCATCCAGTGCCGCAAATGGCTCATCCATCAACAGCACCGAGGGAGAGTTGACCAACGCTCTGATAATACTCGCACGCTGCTGCATTCCTCCCGAAAGTTGGTAGGGGTAAGAATTGCGATGTTTATAAAGCCCGACTCGATTCAGAAACTCGTCCACCAACGCTTTCCGCTTTGACTTCGGCACTCCCTGGATTTTGAGACCAAATTCCACATTTTGAAACGTCGTTTTCCACGGAAGTAAAGAGTACTGTTGAAAGACAAAGCCTCGATCGGAACTCGGAGACTCAACGCGCTGTTGATCCACGATTACGCTGCCCTCGGTGGGCTGAATAAACCCAGCAATCACGTTCAGAATTGTTGACTTGCCACAGCCCGATGGGCCTAATAAACAAACAAATTCACCCGGATTGATGCTGAAATTGATGGAATCAAGCACATGAGTAGACTGGCCCTTGCGCTTGAAACAAACCGACAAATCTTCAATCTCAACAGATCCCCTCGCCGATCGAACAAAGTGCTTCTCCGCCAGTGTTGCCATGATCACCGATTCCCTGAGTGCAAATGATACCAAAACGGAAGCGTACGGCAGCTATCCTATTTGAGTGGTGAGAGTTCGGTGATTAGTCCTTAGTGGTAAACGGTCAACTAATGGCTAAGAACGAATCACTCAAAACCCGCGATTTCAAGGCTCTCACAACTGATTTAGAACTGCTATCTGTGTACAGCATGCATACAGCTATGTATTTTGCTTCTTTGTGACCCGCCAAGGCATCAGTAGTCGAGTCAGTTGATCGACTAAATAAGCACTCAGCGCACCCATTAAACCGATCAGAAGCATTCCCATGACGATCGGCGGATAGTTTGAGGTGACATAAGACTCCCAGGTGAAATAGCCCACGCCATATCGACCTGCTAAAATCTCAGCCGTAACCAGGCAAAACCAACAGCTACCCATGCCGATCACGAGTCCGCTGGAGATACTTGGCATTGCCCCTGGCACCACAATATCCTTAAACAGGTGCCACTGCTTTGCGCCCAAACATTGCCCCACCCTCAGCAACAACAAATCCGTATTTTCAACGCCACGAATCGTGCTGATCAAAATCGGGAAGAATGCACCAATAAAGGTGATGTAAATCATTCCCGCTTCTGAGTTAGGAAACATCAGGATCGCCAGGGGAATCCAAGCAACCGCTGGGATCGGTCTCAACAACTCCAAGGGTAAGAAGATTAGGTCTTCAACATTCTGAAACCAACCAATCAAAATACCCAGGCTAATTCCTAGAGCGGCGGCGATCGTGAACCCAGCCAACACGCGAACAACACTTGCCTGGATATGCACCATCGGATCGCCCGAAAAGAACTTTAGCGTCGATTCCAGAACCTCCACAGGAGAAGGCAAAAACTCGAAGTTGATGAAAAATTTGAACCTGAGAGCACAGAGAAGTTGCCAAATTCCGAAAAATAGAATTAGAGAAAGCAGTCGCCTCAGCAGCTTGGCATTGACTGGTGAATAGGCAGACGATCGTCCGTTCCGGCGTACGGCAAAACGCTGAGTTTTAACAGCAGATAAGCTTGTCTTAGTGAATAAAGGCTCAGAAGACGGGACAGGCATCGTACACCTCTTAATGATAGAAACCCCGAAAAGCAGCTTGCTGGAGGTAACCCTCAATCCTGAATCGGCTCACAGCCAGGCTTATTTAGCACTGACCAGGATGCCTAACTGAGCAGTCTGAGAATAGGCTTGCTGCAACGCTTTAAAGTCAGCAACCTTAGCGCCCGTCTTACTTGCAAAGACTTGAGCATCTTTTTCAGTCAGAAATGCGGAAACCTCCTCGCCATTACGGACATAGAAGGAATTATCCGCCAGTAGTTTCTCACCAGTGTTGCGATCGTGAACGAAGGTCGCCCCGATCGTCCGCTTATCCACCTTCTGTTTTTGCAGCATTGCCATCATATTTTTAATAGAAGCAAAGCTCATCACCTTGTTTTCACCTTTGATCCAAATCTGAGCCGCCAACTTGGGATCTTTGATTAGCTCTTTGGTTTGAGCATCCTCACCTGTAATCACAGAGCTACTATTCGCGACTTCATCGTAATTCAGCCCCATCTCTTTCATCGCTTGCCGCAAGTAGCTATCATCTGCCCACTTGGGCACGTCGTCTGGGTTGACGGTGGCATCCAACCGACCCAATTGTTTCAGGGTCATCACGCTATTCTTGAGGGCATCAAAGTTAACTTGGCGGATCGTTGGATTAATCTGCTGAACCCCAGAGGGCCCTAGAAACATGTAAACCACTTCTCGCTCAATCCCTGACCATTTCTCGACCTTGGTGGCTAATTCCTCTGGTTTCTCACGAAACATTTTGTTTGCTTCGAGTAGCGCTTTGAGATAGCCCACAACGATTTCTGGGTTTTCTTTTACAAAGTCTGAACGAACCAGGACTCCATGAAAGGTTGGAATTCCTGTTTGTGCTCCGTCAAAAATCTTTCTGGCAAAACCTCGATAAGGAAACAGTTCACCAAAGGGAACAAAGTTGGCGTGGGCAGCAATCTGACTGGTTCTTAAACTGCTTCCTCCCACCTCTGGCGTTTGGCTCACGAGGCGTAGATCTTTTTGGGGATCAATTCCCACATCTTTCAAAGCTTTGAGCAACATGCCGTGAGCAGCAGACCCAAAAGGAACAGAAACGTCTTTGCCTCTCAAATCTTCCAACGTTTGAATGGGGCTGTCTTTAGGAACCATGACAGCATTACCCGCGCCAGTCACACCATAGGCAAGGCTTGCGACATATATGGACTTGACTCCGTTTCCTTTCTGCTGAAACGTTGTCATGTTGAGTGTCGATGGAAAATCACCCATCATCCCAATATCGAGCTGATTTGCCAGCATTTTGTTGGTTACGGGTGGCCCTGATGTATGGCTTGACCACTCAATTTTGTACTCTACATTTTCATACTTGCCCGTTCTCGGTAAATGCTTCTCCAAAAGCTTCTCTTCACGAATGATCGATCCGCCCGTAACCATGTTGATGGTTGGGTCTTGGGTGCCGATCGCAATGCGAATCACTTTTGCAGAATTTTTGCTTGAGGCGTTGCTTACAGCAGGTGCACCAGTGTTTGAGTTACTAGTAGAAGTCTGACTAGAGCAGGCGCTTGTAAAAACCAAAGAAACAGTTAATAGACAAAACGCAAGCTTTTCTGGCAAAAAAATCGGGGACATACGCATGGTAGAAATAGATCTTTAGTTGAAATGGACTATCAGTTTGACGAGGAGAAGGTGAGGGCAACCGTAACCGATCGGGTTAGAACTTATAAAAATCACTTTGCGCTAGTAACTTTAGACCAACAAAGTTAGAATCTTCAAACTGCGGACAGGGGTGAGCACTTGAGCGTACCGCAACACAATTACTCGTCATCACTTCGCCTAGACTCCTTTGCGAGAACAACTTGATCTAATCGTTTCTGTAAATTTCTTTAGAACTCTAATTTTAGAATTCTTAGGCAACATTCATGTGACAGGTTAGCACAGCCTTTAGCATAAATAGTAAGCACCATAAAAATTTTGTGTTTAGTATGCAGTCATGACAATTTCTTAACGTGAACATGCATAGAGAAAAATTTAAGTCTGTATCGGTCACATCAATTCAGGCAGTTTGCACAACTTAATTAGTTTATTTGAATTTGAGTGAACTTGAACCTCCATTAAACAGGCTTTTTAATTAACCGCTCTGTAAAAAACGATACAGCCTCGGTTATCGTAAAAGCAATTACTAAATTCGATACTTTGTTAGTTCTAATACTTGATTAACACCATCACATTATTAAACATGACACTGAGGATTGATCCTAAAAGACAGTATCTGTCTAAGTATTAATCCGACTAGAAAAATTTGAAAGCTACGAGTAAGGGAGCGATCGAGACATCGCTCGTCTTCTATTCTATGGTTTTGGCTGTACTTTCTAGGGAAACAAGTTTTGGTTTGGTTAGAAAGAATGCTTGCTGAAAATTAAACGATGCGATCGACCAGGAATATAACTTTCTACGATAGTAAAACAATGATTACACAGAGGTCGCATTAAACACTTGTATCATTTAATTTCTAAACTCTGAATTTTGCTCTCTTTTTACTTAGATTAACGACACTCAATGTAATTTATTTTACTGTCACTTATAAACCTAACATTAAGTTTTGCTTGACTTTGGCAATACCTGTTGACAAGAATGGATGAGGCAAAAGATCATGTGCTTGCGACTTAGATCCTTAATTGAGTGTCAGCTTGAATAAAATGCATCTATCCGGATAACGTCGCTGAAACTCAGTTGCTAGAACTTAGTCGCTTAAATTTACTGGAACCTAAATGTTTTAGATGTTTCACGGAACGGGGTTGCAGATACAGTAGTGTCACGAATACAGTAGTGTTACGAATACAGTAGTGTCACGACTTCTTTTGCCACTTGTCAGAAAATACGATTCCAGGGGCTTCACCAAGTAAAGGTTTCAAAAGTAAAGGTTTCAAAAAAAGCCTGATGACTCTTCAAGCGGTGGCAAAGAACAAACACACTAACTAGATACGGTTCTCCATAGCTCGTCGGAATTCTAGTATTGTAAGCAGAGCTTAGTCATCTATGTTGTTGATTCACAATTGTTGACTCACAGGTTGACTCACAGGCTCATCTCAACAAGCCATTATTCCGAGAGTCGCTAAAAGTGATTAATTCTGAGAGTCGCTGAATTCGTCGGTGCATCGCTGTTGCGCTCACGTTATGCCACTCCCTTACCTTGTCGTACTTACATTTACTCTCGTAACGAGTAGATAGGTTTGCCATAGTAAGGGACTAGCGCGGAAATGAAGTACCCACTAAAAATGGATTTTGGTAGGGACATGGTATTGCCATACTTCTACACGAGTACATCATTCATCCGCAAGTCGCCAAGTGGTGGTCAATAGCTCGGTTGTGTAACGGAATGAAACAGCCATCAAATCTTATTGGTCGGATTTGTCTGTATTATAAGCGGCTCTTTAATTTTATTTACATACTTAAGTTTTCTCCCACTGCCTACTTGACTAGACTTTCGATTTTATAGGGGTGCTTCTTGTAAGCTGCAATGTCTTTCCAGGGTGGGTTTCAGCTTACGGCCTGAAATTTGGTTAAAACGCCACTACTCAAGACATGAAATTCGTTTCTAGAGTATTGACGGAAGCTCGATTTGTTTTGAGGTGCAATTTTCTATGCTGTTAGCCATCAAGCAACGGTTTCCTCTTTTACAGCATGGGTGCATCCGCTATAGCAGTCCTCAATCAGTTGTAAGAATCTTGAAATAGCACGTTCCTAGTTCTTGACCGTTAATTGACGGCTAACCACTAAGGACTAACCACAGAATTTTTACCACTCAAATGGCATAGCTATAGTTTGACCATTCGTTCGATAAGCGTTAATTTCTGCTCTTCTGGTGTCTCCTTCTTGGAGCGACTGACCGCCAATTCCCTACTGTTGAAAAGGTTTGTAACATGGCTAAAACACCCGCTAAGACCACTCCCCGGAACACAACTCAGAATCAAACTGCGGTAGACAGCATTCACGATATGGATGCAATAGCAATTCAGCTTGATCCTGTCCATGCAGCCCTTCAATCATCTCGATCGACGATAGCGGATCTAAGCAGAGACAGTTTACAAATACCTCCACAGGCGGGACTCGTTGGTTGGTGGCAGCGACTCAGCGTTAGGGTAAAAGCAACTGCTCTCGCGATCGTTATTGGCACAACGCCAGTATTGATCATTGGAGGAGTCGCCTACTACTTCGCCAATCAATCGATTACGACTCAAACTGAGGAATTTGGGAAGTCAAAAGCCGCAGACTTGCAGAATAAAGCAAGTTTATTCATGCGCGATCGACTTGAAGATATTAAGGGGATCGCAAACCTGGATGCTTTTACAGATCCCGAATTACGCTCAAAGATGAGTGCACAAGACAAGGCAGAAGTTCTCACTCAGCTTCTTGAGAGTTACAGAAACTATGACAGCATTGCTATTTTTGCTCTCGACGGGAATGTGATTGCTCAAACCCCAGGTTCACCCCTGGATAACCAACTTAACCAGGACTATTTTCAGGCTGCACTCAAGACCAACGGCGCAATCTTAAGCCAGCCAGTTGTTTCAAAAAGCTCAGGCATCTTCAGCGTTGAAATCGCCTCCACGGTCAAAGACAAAGTAACGGGTCAACCGATCGCAGTCGTCCGCGGCCGGATGCCTGTAGAGTTCTTAGAAGATGTGATTCGCAACTTTGGCACTCAAGGAATTCAATACTATCTCCTTGATGCCTCTGAAGAGATTTTCATTGGCCCAACAGGAACAACCGAAGGAACTAGGGTGAGAGCAGTCCCTTCTTCAGGAGTACAAGCTACAGACTTCAAAGAAGTGTACAGCCCAGTGTTGCCCGGCGATATTTATCCTGACTTTAAAGACTTAAAAGCAGCGGAGCAAGCGGATGTTGCCCTGTCTACCAACACAAGAACAAAGACTGAGCAACTGCTCGCTTATAGCCCTCCTGTTACAGTGCAAGGACTGCCAGACCTTAATTGGCGAGCAATCATCTCGATGGATACCGCAGTCGCGTTTGCACCGCAGCAACAGCTACTTTCTACTTTGACCATTGGAACTGGAATTACGGCCTTGCTCGTCGCGATATTGGCCACACTCATTGCAAACCGAGCGACCCGTCCAATCCTTGCGGCGGCGGCAGCAGTCGAGAAAATTGGTCAAGGTGATTTGAAAACTCGTTTACGCATTCGAGGTGAAGACGAAGTTGCCTCGCTAGGAGACAACATTAATTACATGGCTAATCAGCTACAACTTTCATCAGAGGCACAAACCTTTGAAGCTAGCCAAGAACGTCAACTGACCGCAGCAAAAGGATCAGGTGTGGTACGGGAAAAGGATCTTCAATTGATCTTTGATCAGGCAGTCGAAGATTCTCGTCGGCTTCTCAAGCTCGATCGCATCGTTATTTATCGCTTTGATACTGGTTCCAGCGGAGTAATTTCTGAATCAGTTGAGGCAGGCTGGTCTAGTGCTCTGGATGGAAACATTAGTGATTCCTGCATACCAGAAGCGCTACGCGAAGCTTATCAAGAGGGGCGGATTGTTGCGGTGAGTGACGTAACTCAGGCAAACTTCCATCCAGAGCATTTAAAGTTGCTGGAGGGTCTAGAAGTCAAAGCTAGTCTTATCGTTCCGATCGCGAGCGCCAACCAACCTTTTGGCTTGCTGATAGCTCATTCCTGCTCGGCAACTCACGATTGGCAAGAGTTTGAGATCAACTTTCTCAAGCGGCTCGGTTATGAGCTTGGACTAACCATTTACCGGGTTGAACTACTGGAACAAACCACTCGCCTCGCAGAGGAGCAACGTCAACTTAAAGAAGGACTACAAAAGCGTGCTTTAGAGCTACTTCTAGAAGTCGATCCGATTAGTAAAGGGGATCTGACGACTCGCGCAAAAGTAACCGTGGACGAAATCGGCACGATCGCTGACTCTTATAATGCCACCGTAGATAGCTTGCGGAAAATCGTGCTGCAAGTGCAGGAATCCACCGACCAAGTGGTAGAAACAACCAGTACGAGTGAAACGTCAGTGCAATTGCTCTCAGGGGAAGCGCTTCGCCAAGCAGAGGAAATTGGTGTTGCTCTGGATCTGGTGAAAGAAATGGCGATTGCAGTTCGAGAGGTTGCAGCCAACGCAGAACAAGCTGAAGTGGCAGTGCGACTGGCAGCCGAGACGGTTAAGGAAGGAGATGAAGCGATGAACCGAACCGTTGATGGAATTCAAGCGATTCGGGTAACGGTTGCTGAGACGGCCAAAAAAGTGAAATATCTAGGGGAGTCTTCTCAGAAAATTTCTACGGTTGTAGACCTGATTAGCGCTTTCGCGGCTCAAACCAATATGCTGGCGTTGAATGCTTCGATCGCAGCCTCGCGCGCGGGAGAAGACGGGAGAAGCTTTGCAGTCGTTGCCGAAGAGGTACGGGCACTAGCGCGACAATCGGCGGATGCGACGGGAGACATTAAAAAGCTAGTTGTCAACATTCAAACAGAGACAAGAGAGGTGGTTGCCGCGATGGAATCAGGAACTGAGCAGGTGGTGATGGGAACAAAGCTTGTAGATGAAACTCGACAAAGCCTGAATAAAATTACAGCGGTGAGTACTCAAATTGGTCACTTAGTTGAAGCGATCGCTCAAGCAACTGTGGTACAGTCCAAAACCTCTGAGACGGTTGCTGAAACTATTCAAGATGTGGCAGCGATCGCAAATAAGACCTCCAATGAAGCCAATCAAGTTTCTTTCTCTTTTGCACAACTCCGAAAAGTGGCTCAAACGCTTCAAGAAAGTGTAGGTAAATTCAAAGTGAGCTAATGTTCTCCTACTTTCTACTTCCTACTTTCTACTTCCTACTTCCTACCGCTTGTCAGGCTAAAGCAATGATAATCTAGCAACAAGCCTGATCACTGATCACTAACCACTGAATTACTGGGCTACTATAGCCATCCTAAATCAGTTGTAAGCATCTTCAAATTGCGAGTTGTTAGTGATTAGTTCTTAGCCATTGATTGCGGCTAGTCACTAACTACTGAATTCTCACAAATCAAATAGGATAGCTATATGGCACTTGACCCTGATATTCGTGACCAAGCTTACCAGTTTTTCGTCGAAGAGGCTCCTGAGTTACTACAGATTCTCGAAGTAGGGTTACTGACGTTGAGACAAGAACGCAGTACTGCCAAAGTTCATAACTTGATGCGGGCTGCTCATTCCCTGAAAGGAGGCGCTGCGAGTGTGGGCTTGGATGCGATCGCGACCCTGGCTCACCGACTTGAAAATGTTTTTAAGGCGCTCTACAGTGAGGCCTTGGAGATTGATGCTGACCTAGAAAGCCAATTGCTGCAATCTTATGATTGTCTTCGATTGCCTCTGATGGAGCAAATCACTACGGGAACTTTCGACCCAGAAGCCGCTTTAGCGATCGCAGATTCCATTTTTAGCCAACTTGAGGAACGATGCGGCGATACCCTGCTCCAGGCAGATAGCTACCTTCCTAGCTCAACTGATCTGGGAGTCGATATGATTTCCGCCATTTTTGAAGTAGATGTTGCTCAAGGCTTAGAGCGTTTGGCGAGGGTGATCTCTCATCCTCAAGAGTATGAGGTTGCTGGAGAAGTCAGGGCACAGGTTGAAGTCTTTGAAGGGTTTGCTGAATTTTTGAACTTGCCAGGGTTTGGGGCAATCGCTAAAACAGTACAGCAGGCCCTGAATGCTCATCCCGATCGCGCTTTAGAAATTACCCAACTAGCACTCGCTGATTTTGAATGTAATAAACAGGCGGTGCTAACAGGCGATCGCTCTCAAGAATTTGGCCCTTCTGCTACGTTAGCAGCCTTGGCAGGCATTGATGCAAGCGTCTTAAATTCAACGACTCCTCACGAAATACAGCCTACTTCTGAGACAGAAGAAACGATCGCAGATCTCGAAATCTCGCTTTCTCTGTTACAAAGTACTTTTGGTGGCGCGAATGTTAAGTTTGACGCTACAGAGATACTAGAAATAGAATCATCTACACCGTCGATCGAACCAATAATCGAGCCAACAATCGTTGAGCCTTTGCTGCAAAACAACACCGCACCCACATTTCCAACAGATCTAGCAACTAACCCTGCCGATCTCAATCAACACGCTCAGACGGGACAACTAGCGCGACTCGACCACCAGACTGATGGACTGCTCCAGGTTAGTCAATCTTTTGAGCTATCTCCACTCAATCAAGCGAGTCAGACTATCTACAATCAGCAACTTGAAGCACCCTCTCCTCCTAGTTTGACTGTTCGAGTTGATGCAGAGCGACTGGAACGAATCAATAATTTAGTCGGCGAACTAGCCATTAATCGCGATGGTCTTTCCCTTCAAAATGATCAGCTACAAGGCTCACTACGAGAGCTACTCGATCGTTTCGCACAATTTCAAAAGATGGTGCATCGCATTGGGAAGCTATCTGATCAAATGCTAATTGCACCGGAGCGGCAACACCCAGGTAATAAGCCAGTCTCAGAACGGGGAGGAGAACCTGATAAAACGTCTGCTAATGTCCATCATCTCGTTTTTCCTAGTTTTGCATCGACTGAATTTGACCCGCTCGAAATGGATAACTATGGAGCTTTACAGTCTCAGGTTCAAGAGATCCTTGAGAGCATGATGCAAATGGAAGAAACGGTTGAGGACATTGCGTTATTCAGCAAACAACCGCATCAAATGCTGATTCAGCAACGTCGGATGGTGACTCATCTGAGAGACGAGATCATGCAGGCACGAATGATGCCGCTACATGAAGTTTTGAATCGGTTTCATCGAGTCCTGCGAGACCTATCGACGACTCACCACAAGCCTGTTAGCTTGACGCTGATCGGCGCTGAGATCTTGGTTGAAAAATCAATCCTGGAAAAACTCTACGACCCATTGCTGCATTTACTCCATAACGCTTTCGATCATGGTATTGAACCCTTGGAAGTCAGGCAACAACGTGACAAACCAGAACAGGGGCAGATTGTAATTCGGGCGTATCACAAAGGAAATCAAACGATTATTGAAGTCAAAGATGATGGGCAAGGGCTAGATCTCGATCGGATTCAGAAGCGAGCAATTGATCTGGGATGGCTCTCTTCTGAACAACTTGCTATCACATCCCCTAATCAGCTTTGCGAATTAATTTTTGCACCAGGATTTTCAACTGCCCAGCAGGTTAGCAGACTTTCTGGGCGAGGAGTGGGGCTAGATGTGGTGCGATCGCAGTTGCGCTCAATCAAAGGGACTGTCACAGTAGCTTCTACTACCGAGCGGGGAACGACCTTTACTTTACAGTTACCACTAACCCTGACCATTGCGAATTTAGCTGTTTGCTTGACTGGCACGACTGCACTAGCTTTGCCGATCGACAGCATTGAGGAAATTGTCACTCCAAAAATTGAAGAAGTTCGACAATCAGGCACACAGCGCTTTCTATACTGGCAAGAGAAGATTATCCCAATCGATCGGCTTGCTAACCTTTTAGACTATCGTTGTCCACTGCCAGATGCTCCTCTCAGCAAAACGTTAGTCGTTGTGCCTTCTCCTGAGACCTGGGCACTGCCAGTGCTAATTTTGCGTCAAGAGCAGCAGATTTTTGCTTTGGAGGTTGATAGTTTGGTCACTGAGCAAGAGTTAGTCATTAAGCCTTTCAGTGCTATACTCGCACCTCCTACATACGTTTACGGCTGTACTGTTTTGGCAGATGGTAGCTTAGTCCCAGTCATTGATGGCGCGGCTCTATTGAGTCTAAACCAAGCACAAAGCAGAAGTAGGATCGCACCCACAAATGAATCCGAACTACTTGCTGTTTCTAACAGTCAAACATTGTCAGTTAGCGAACGCTCAACCTTTATCAAAACAACTCAAACTCCTACAGTTCTTGTGGTCGATGATGCTGCGTCCTTACGGCGACCTCTAGCCCTAACTCTAGAAAGAGCAGGGTTTCGAGTTTTACAAGCACAGGATGGTTGGGAAGCGATCGATCAGTTGCGTCAAAATTCACCTATAGAACTTGTGATCTGTGATATTGAAATGCCTAATATGAATGGGTTTGAGTTTCTTAACTACCGCCGTC
>NZ_JBJPHU010000222.1:0-4445 GCF_052939515.1 Phormidesmis sp. 146-33 | reverse complement strand
GACGTTGCTCTACGCCAATCTGGTCAAAACGCCGACGATTCACACGTTACACGGGGCATTCATGCCCGATCGCGAAAAGCTATTTCGTCGCGCCAAGCATCAAAATTATGTGAGCATCTCCAACGCCCAGCGCAAACCTGGACTGGATCTCAACTATGTAGCGACAGTTTACAACGCGATCGCTGTCGATCGTCACGAATTTCACGCCCAGCCGAATGATCCGCCTTATCTGGCATTTCTGGGTCGCCTTTCACCCGAAAAAGGGCCGCACCACGCAATTACCATTGCCAAAAAAGCTGGACTGCCGCTCAAAATGGCGGGCAAAGTTGACAAAGTAGATGTCGAATATTTTGAGCAAGAAATCAAACCTCACATTGACGGCGACCAGATCCAGTTTCTCGGCGAAGCCAATCACACTCAGAAAAACGCGCTGATGGGCGGAGCGATCGCCACCCTGTTTCCGATCACCTGGAAGGAACCATTTGGGCTGGTGATGATCGAGTCGATGGCGGCGGGAACTCCTGTGATCGCGATGAATCTTGGCTCAACGCCAGAAGTGATCGCCCACGGTCAAAGTGGCTTTGTATGCGACACGATCGATGAATGCGTCGATGCAGTCAAAAAAGTCGAGCAGTTGGATCGATCGTTTTGTCGGCAGTACGTCGCCAAACGCTTTAGTGTAGAACGCATGACGGACGGCTATGAAGCTGCTTATCAGAAGGTTTTGGCGGAGCGGTATGTGATGAATCGTCAAGCGCGACCCCTACGACTCAGTGTTAATCGGAGTGCTTAGGATTAAATAACCTGTAGCGTTGGCTGGCGATTCAAATCTCTTATTGGCCAGCCTTGTCAACGATCAACCGGGGTTTCAGGACTTTTGTTTAGTCATCCAGGAGTTCCGGTGTTGCCGTTTGGGGCACAGAGCAACATGAACTTTAATCGACCGATCGTTAGTCGAGTAGCGGTAGAAATTTTTGAATCAAGCCGATCGTCACCGCTGGCAATTCTAATTGGGGAGTGAGTCCTACGTCATCTAAGTAATAAAAGATGCGAATGGCTTGTGGATTCATTTCGGACAGACGACGGCCGATTTCTGGGCTGGTGTACTCGGTTCTTTGTCCCCAGATCATCGCCGTGGGTGTGGTGAGTTGCGTAATAAATTGCGACAGGTCAAAGCTCAAATCTCCCCGAACAAACGACAGGGCTGCATATTCTGCATTGTCGCGCTCGGCAGACATTAGATAAGCGGCAGTGATTTCTGGAAAGACCCGCTCTGGATGGGCAAACTGACGCTGTTCTAAAAAGGTTTGAATGCCAAAAGACGTTGCAATTCCAGTTTTATACAGCAGCAGATCAACGATCGGCACATTCACCACTTGAGCAAATAAACTCTGGCTATAGTCTTTACCAAATTCTTTGAGTCCCTCAGCGGTCGTTAGAATTAGTGACTTAAACAAATCAGGACGCTGGATTGCGGCTCGAATTGTATAAGCGGCGGTCAAAGAAGACGCGATCACGCGAGTAGGAGCGGTGCAGGTTTTTTCTAAAAATTCAATAATTGTAGAGATGTAGTCGTCGGGCTGATAGCGTCTAGCGGGATGATCCGATCGCCCCCAGCCAATCAGATCGGGTGCCAAAATTCGATAGTTTGCCGCAAACGCAGGATAGACTTTTGACCATTCATAAGCAGAAGACCCACCCCCAAATCCATGCAAAAAAACAAGTGTCTCTTGAGTATCCGATTCACCCCACGGAGCATCTAACGCTGTGTAGTAAACCATTCTGCCCAGGTGAGTGAGCACCGATCGTTCGCCAAAACCAGGAGGAAGAAACATGGCTAACCCTCATTAATGCTTGTCCTGATTGTAGTCGCGATCGTTTGAGAAAGGGACTGCGGACGAAGGACTTTGGACGGGGGACTTTGATACCAAACGCTTTCTTATCTGAAGTTCTTGTCCAGACATCAATAGCTAGAGGTTGAGAGAATGTTTGAGACGGGTTTGGTTATGAGATAGAGACTCGGCAATCCCCCTGACCCCCTTCAAAAGGGCTACCGTGTACACACAAGTCGTTGTCGCTTTGTTTCAGGCGGCTTCAGCCCCCTAAATCCCTCAGCCTGGGGGACTTTGACCAGGGAAAGACTTCCAAAGTTCAAAGCCAGGACGACGGCTCAAAGTCCCCCATTTTTGGGGGATTTAGGGGGCGAAGGCTCTCAGCAATGACAGATCGATCGACGTGTGTGTACACGGCAGCTTCAAAAGGGAGGAACCGGATTTAATGTCTAAGGTCTAATGTCTTTATAAACTTCCGGTTAGAGCGTCTGCTTTGAGTTGTGCAAGTCTGTCGTTGAGTTGATGATGTATGCGGTCAATGGTCGATTCTTGACTGAGGATAGGACTCCCCTGATTGATAATTTTCTTGAATTGTTGTTCAATACGTTTTGAGTGAATCCAGAACTTGAAGTTTCTTGGAATATCGTCTTTTGACGGCATGTATAACCGACTAATTTTGGATGGATTGTGCTGAAGATTGAGCGTAGAAAGCCAATCTTGCCACTTAAAGTCATGGATGCTGCCATCTGATTTAATCGGAATCCAGGGCACTCTCAGCGCATCCGCGACGATCGCTCCGTGCATTGCCTCTGCCAGCACACATTCTGAGAAATTAATCATGCGAATGCAGCGATCGACTTCCCAACTTGGATCAATGTAGGCGATGCCATATGGAAAGAAGATTTGTTGAATAGCGAAATGTAAAGTCAGTGTTTCTTGACATGTAGCTTGCACACTTGACTTTATTTTGCACTTATGAAAAGGCTATCACTTCTTCCAAAATCGCTAAAGTCCCTACTCAGTGGTGATTACAGCATCCTTAAGTTAGCTGCACTCACTATCACTAGAGCAGAGAATAGCTGATTAGAAATAGCTTAAAACCCCTATTACTCAACATTGCAATAGAGTTTAGTCTATATGATTACTTTAACTTAGTTAAAACTTAATGTAAGTTCGACTACATTTTTTCACTTCGTTGTTTAGCGCTTCTACCTCCCAACCATCCAATCCTGAAGGATTTTCAGACCAGATTTGCGGTTAAAGTCCCTAACTCGTGGGGAATTTAGGGGGCTGCTCGAATTGATAGCCGTAGTGAAAGACTTCATCGGACTGACGTTAAACACGATCGTCAAATCAATGCGCGTTCAACCCTACCGCCCAGACCCGTCAATTTTTGAGAAATTTATCCAAAAAAATTTATCTAAAGAGATTCAAAAAGAACCCAAAGGGCCCTAGCACCTGTGAACCAATATCCAAAATATCGCGAGCCACACTCTTGTGCACAATCAACACATCGCCATCCTGGACTTGCTGATCATCGGTCAAGTTTCGCAGATCCAGATCGCGACGATCGACCTTACCGTTTTCATTCATCCGCACAAACGTCACCTTACCTAGTCTGGCTTTTTCGGTTGGGCCGCCCGCGATCGCGACTGCGCTAGACAACGTACCCTCTGGCGGCACCTCTACTTCTCCCGGTTTTTTGACCTCACCGACAACCCGCACGCGCACCGTCTTAGGAGAAAACACCGCCCGCGCTGCAATGCGACGATCAATAGGATTGTCACCCTCCGCCTTGGGCACAAAAATCGTGTCTCCATCCATCAAAACTTGATCCGTCTGAGCATTCTCCGATCGCAGCGCTTCCCACAAATTCACGACGATCGGAGCCGCATCGCCAGTGGGACTGTATCGCTTGAGCATGACGCGACGAATGTCTGCATTGCGACTGACCCCCCCCGCCTGGAGTAGTGCCTCCGTGAGCGTCGGAGTAAACACTTGATTGGTGCTTCCGATCGCATTCAACGGAGCCAAACTTTGGAGTTGGATCGGGCCCGGACGCTGCACTTCGCCCGCTACATTGACGCGAATCGGCCGCAGTTTACTAATGCCGATCGTCACTACCGGATTTTTGAGTAACGGCTGCAATCGGGCTGTAATTTCTTGAGCCAGGGTGTCGGGTGTTTTGTTGCTGGCGACCAATCTCCCAATCAAAGGCAGAGTAATGCTTCCATCCGGTAAGACGACCTGCGCTCCCGTATATTCTTCGTAATCATAAACCTTGATATCCAACACATCTCCGGGGCCCAAAAAGTAATTGAGCGTCCCCATTGGACGAGTCACTGTTGGAGGCGGCAAAGTCGGTGAAGCCTGTGCCAATACAGAAGTTTGAATCGCGGCCGCAAAGACGATCGTCACCAGTCCAGATCGCAAAAAAGAAGGAGTCATAGAAATTAAGGGGCAAAGCATTCGTAGGGGAGGGGCTTCGGACTATAGACTTTGGACTTTGGAATCCGGTCTTTGAACTCCGGTCTAATACCAAATCAACCAACAAATGACACTCATAAAAAATCAGTTAATTAACCGATTTCTATCTCTTAGATTTGAAAAGAA
>NZ_JBJPHU010000036.1:0-60257 GCF_052939515.1 Phormidesmis sp. 146-33 | reverse complement strand
CAGGGATGACAACAAATATTAAAAAGCGCTCAAATGACCTTTAGAGGGCTGGTACCTGATCGCGAGAGGTTAAGTCATCGATCCGACGAGGGGGCGCAATCCACCAGCGAACCCGAATATTGACTGCACTCTCACCAAACCCAACGACCAAAACATCAGGCGCAGGTTCTTTGAGAACTTCATTCACACTTGCGATCGCTTCTAGCATCAGTTGTTTTGCCAGATGGATATCGTCTCCGTATCCAATACCAATATCGTATTCCATCCGCCGATGCTGCAATGCAGTGTTAACGGTGACGGAATTCGTAAAGAGTTCAGAGTTAGGAATCACAATGCGGCGATTGTCATAGGTTCTGATCGTTGTTGCACGAGTTTCAATCCGTTCAACGGTTCCTTCAAAATTCTTAAAAACAATCTGATCATCAATTTGGAATGGCTCTGTCAATAAGATTAAAATTCCAGATAGAAAATTTTGTAGAATATCGCGAAATGCAAACCCGATCGCAACCCCACTAATTCCAAGAAGCTGAACAAGATCACCTGCTCTTAGCGACGGAATGACGATCGACAATGCAACAAACAATCCGACAAGAATAATAGACCCTTGCGCCAGTCGTCCTAAAACCAATCCTAGATTTCTAGCGCGGCGGCGATTTTCAGTCGCACGTCGAACAATGCGCTTGATGCTTCTACCAACGAAAAAGAAAATGATAAAGACAACGATCGCCAGGACAATATTAGGCAGCAGAGCTAGAAAGCCTCTCACCATCTCTTGCAGCTTGCTCCAAATTACAGATAATTCGATCATGATTGTTTGTTCAGCCCTCTCTAACTTCGCCCCGATAATAGAGTAGCAAGCTGAACTTTCCATCTATCTTTAGTTCTTCGTTAAGGCTAAGGTGCTTCTAAAACGGTTACATTGACTAGTGGAGTTACATTAAATCCTTGGTTTAGTAAGCGAGTTTGAATCGTTTGAGTTAAGCGATCGCGGATTTGCTCAGAAGAAGCAGGATTGTTTGTGTCACGCTGCACATAGACTTCAGCCACCAGCGGAGCAATCAGCATTGCAGCAACTAGTAGATAGCTCGTATTCGTGTAGAGTCCAATCCACACGACAATCCCGGCAACTGCGGCATACGCCAGAAAACTTCGCCACGATCCCACGCTTTGCAGCCCAGATAAGAAGATCTCGATCGGGCTGCGAGATTGAACATTGGTGACTTGCTGCGGAGCTTCAGATGCGGGAGGGCGCAATGCAATCACGCCCGTCGGCAACAAAGTAATATGGGCTTCTGGTAACTCTTCTAGCTGGGCAAGCAAATCCTCAACCTGTCGATTAGAAACGTGGACGATTAGGAGATCAATTTCTTGCTCAGAACTTTGGGCTTCAGTCTTTGAAACATTGACTGCATCACAGGATTTGGCAATTTGCAGAACTGCCTCTCCTTGTCCCTGCGGCACTTGAATCATCAGTTGGCGCATCGTTACTCCTAATACACACTCTCAATGCCTAAACCCTCTAGTAAAAAACAATCAATATGAAGCAAGTGGTCACTACTCTGAGTCGGATTGATCAACCGATGACTGAGACATCCGATGATTGCGAGATAGTTTTTGAATTTCTGTTCGTAATGCAAAAATTTCTGTCTGTAAGGTTTGTATGGATGCTGCGCCAGCGATCTCTGCTTGTTCATTTTCGGCATCTCGACCTACAAAGAAAGTAGCAAGCGTAGCGGTCACATACCCGAAGATAGCAAAGCCATACACCGCCAACATAAAGCATAAAATACGACCCTCCGGCGACCGAGGAAAATAATCCGATCCCATTGTGGTTATCAGCATTGCAGTCCACCACAAAGCAGTTCCGTAGCTCTCCAAGCCATTCGGTATGTCTCGCTCGAACGCATACATTCCCGCCGCACCGATCAAAATGACGATTGTTGTTGCAGCCATAACATAACCAAATCCACGTCGTTGAAAACTCGCACTCAGAGTTCGCATTCCTCTCGTGGTACGAGTCATTACACCTAATAATCGCATTCCTCGCACTGCCCGCACAGATCGTAGCGCCTTCACTACCTGTACAACTCGCAAGGTGCGGAGCGCAGGTAAAACTAACGAGCAGACCGTTAACCAGTTTCGCTGAAGATAAACACGCTTATACGGGGCTAGAGCAAACTCTAATAAAAAATTAAAAATAAACAGAATCCAAATCGTAATGCCAATAACATCGAAAAATGGATTGAGTCCCCAAATAAGTTCAACAACAAATAAAGCGAGCCACACGAAGCTTAACGCTAGCATTGGCAGATCAAGCCAAGCTTCTAGCTGTTGGAGCATTTCGCTTCGGGCTTGCGATAGAGATTGTTCTGCTGGCGGTTGTGAGGGGTTCATAATACTCTATTGGCGGTGCAACCAATTCAACAACTCTCTGTAGAGTGATCCCATCGGGGTGAAACTTGACGCGACTAATCTTCATAGCGCGCCACTTGAGCATGATTGAGTGCAGCAACCAGCGAAACTCCACCAATAATATTACCTAGCAGTGTTGGCATCAAGAAATGTCCAAAATACTGTGCCCAAGTCGCTGTGCCAGTCATGACCAAGTAAAGGACTTCAACCGATCCAGCAATGCTGTGTGGAAACTCAGCTAATCCGACTAAAAATGTAATGAGGATAATCACCCAGAACTGAGAAGCTTCTGCCGATGGCAGCAGCCAAACCATTAACGCAATTAACCATCCAGCAAAAACTCCCTGGCATAACATTTCTAGTGGTTCACCTTTGAGAGCTTCTAACCCAATCTCAGTGAAGGTATGTTGTACCTCAGTTGAAAACACATCGATGTTTCCAATCACGATCGCAAATAGCGCCGCACCCGTTAGATTGCTCAACAACACAATCGACCACAGTCGCAAAACCTGCAAAAATGCCGCTCGACTCGGTTGAGAAAGAAGCGGCAAGATTGCTGTCAAGGTGTTTTCTGTAAACAGTTGCTGGCGACCCATCACCACAATCACAAAGCCAACGCTGTAACCGAAACTCGCCACGATCGCACTCCAAGACTGCTCTGGTAAATTTGCCCGCAGTAAGCCCTGAGCCACCAATGAAAAGCCCATTGATAATCCGGCTGCTAATGCAGACCAAGCCAGTGCAGAAGTCGGGCGACGCAGTTGATATTCTCCTTCCAGTCGAATCGTTTCATGGATCATCAATGCACTCGGACGCAGACGTTCAATAATGCTCTGCCGCTCCTGTGGACTCAATCCAATTTCTTGCTCAAATCGCTCCTCCGTGGGTGGATTGCTCTGCTCTTGAAGTTGGCTCATCGTATTCCTTTTATCTTTCAATGCGTAACTCGCTTGATGCTCGATCGTAATCCAATCCCTGATCCTGAGCCTTTAACTCAAGGAGCGCCTTACCGTCAGCGTGGCCTTACAACGTACTGAACAGCAGGCTGATTAGGGATTGGTTCAGCCCGACCTTGACTCACCAGAGCTTGATAAACTAAAGCCGCCATCTCTCCACGAGTCGCAGGTTGATTGGGGTTCAAAATTCTAACATTCGGATGGTTTACGACAATGCCTGCTCTCGTTGCCGCTGCAACCTCATCGATCGCACTAGCTGGAATCCGGTTTGCATCTTGATAGTATTGGTTCACCAATGCAGAGGGCGATTGAGTCTTAGGTTGATTTGCGGTGTTTGGGGTTACTGGTGTTGCGGTGTTAGGTTGAGGATTTGCAGCAGCGACCACAGGCCGGATCAGCGGCGCTAAAAGCATGGTGGATGCCATTGGCAACATCAGCCCTCGTCGCCTAGCTTGTCGGGGGCGAGTTGATTGATTTGAGACAACAGGGGGTATGGGTTGCGGAGGCGTTTGTGCTGCCTTTTGCAAATCTAGATTTCGCGCTAGTGAGGCGATCGCTTCGACTTTAGTCACAGGCTGCCTCGGACGAATCGAACCGCCCGGATAGCTGGAGATAAAGCCCGTTTCGTAGGCCTCCTTGATTGCGGGGGCTGCCCAATAGCCTTGAGGCACATCCTTAAACGTGCTGCCACTCTCAATGCTTCGCTCTTTGGGTTGATCAAACGCACTGCGAACGATCGCGGCAAATTCATCTCGCTCAACAGGGCGATTTGGACGATAAGTACCGTCTGGATATCCTGTAATAATGTTACGTTCAGCTAACTGGGCAATGAAGGGTTGCGCCCAGTGGTCTGAAGTATCTGGAAAGTTTGCGTTCTGAGCCGTAGCCGAATTCGACAGCAAAGCGGCGAAGGGTACGATTGTAGCTGTTAAGACTCCGATCGTAATCGCTCCGATCTTTGCTTGGTTAGTTAACTTCAGTTTTAACATGGTATGGCTTTCACGTTTCGTTGCTTGAAGACTAGCTTCTCTTAGTAAAGCATTCCTCCATCAGTAGGATGAAGTCAATACCCTAAAAACGGATACGGTAGAGGCTTGCACTTATTCGCACAAACCCCTACGCCGATTACCCAGAAAGTCTGCTTTTAATGTTCAACGATCAGTTGTCCTTGTGTATCAACATCCAGTTGTTCACGACGAATCGGTTCTTCTGCGGTCACGGTGTCTTGTTCAACTTCTTTTCGCACTCGCACTTCTTCCTGTACAAAGCCTTCTTTGCGAATGTCAGGCGTTTCTTCGTACACATTCATGTGAGCGACTTCTCCTTCTCGGAACGCCGCATCGCTAGGGTCGATCGTGGTTGGTTGAATTGGAGTGGTTCGATCGATAACGACTCGCTCCTTTTCGATAGGAACCGTGGTTCGTGCAGTTGTGGTTTCGACGTGCTTGCCCGATCGAGACTTCTCCCGTTTTCTGACGCTTTTTGCTGGCAATCAAGCGTTCTTCGTAGAGCTTCAGTCCTTGGTGATTGCTCAAATCATATAGGTCTGCATCGTCTTCGTAGCGGTAGGTATCTGAACTACGAGGCGATGACGTTTTGGAGGTTTTTTGCTTGCTTTGATCTTTCGCGAATCCAGGTGTCAGACCAATCGGGCGATAAACGTTTCGCACCTGTTCTTCGTAGTTGTAGTCGATCTTGTCCAACTCATCGTAGTTTGGCAATTCTTCAACTTGTTCTTTGGTCATGCCACTGACGTAGATGCGATTGTCACTGTTAGCTGTAACTCTGAAATCAGGTGCTGTCGCTCATTCCTCTTACAGGTGATCCAAGGGGGCGAAGTAGCTTGGCAATAAACGATCTTATTTAATTCACGATCCTAAGCACCGAGTTCTCACCACTCAAACAGGATTTCTATAGTAATCATGGAGAAAATGATTAGTCATAAAAAGTAGTGTCTGTAACTGACTGCTTTTAGTAATTTCTGGTAATATACGATCATAAATGCATGATGCTTATCGGCTAGTGTCGCTGACTACTTTCGGCTCGATCGACCCATCCCGAAACAATCTTTTCTCAATCTTCACCCCTCTAAAACGTTGAGTTAGCCCAATTTACTGAGCTTGATTTGGTATCCTACTTAAGGAGATATAATGCTCAACCGCTCTCACGGACTTCTACCTCTGATTGCCTTTGGCATTCTAGCACTGGTTGCAGCGACGATCGTTCATGCGAGTTCTAAACCTGTTGCCTCACAGTGGACTAATGAATCCGCGACTAATGTTACATCCCAAGTTAATCCACAAGCTAATCCACCTCAAACTATGAACCCAAACAACAGTTCTTCCGGCTCCTCCAACACTGGCACCACGACCTCCTCGTGGAACAATCCCTGGGGAAGTGGTCAGGTTATCACCAATCCAGACGGTAGCACAACCACCACCTGGAACAATCCCTGGGGAAGTGGCCAGGTTACAACTCACCCAGACGGCACCACAACTACTACCTGGAACAATCCCTGGAGCCGAGGCCAAACTGTTAGCCCCCGCTGACCAAAATTTGAAGTTGTCCAACACAGAGTAGAGATTCCTGATTGATTGACTGAATTTTAATCTACTAGCGTCAGCTAAAAGGAACTTCTACTTCTGTAGGTTGGGCAGCAGATTGACGAAAGAGAATCTGAATGCTTTTTGGGGCACTGATTTGATAGATGATCCCTTGCCATTTAAGTGTTTTCGTCAGCAAAGCCGCTACAAATACTCCAGTCTGAACGAACTGAGCAAAAGGAATGGCAATTGAACATTGAGCGATCGCGCCCATAGAAATACCAGTTCGTTCTCCCTTTGCCCGCACAACTCCCCGCTGCAACAAGCTAACCAACACCGCAATCATCACCGTGTAGAATGCTAACCCAGACCCCACCCAAATCAAGGCTGACCACTGACCTGTTAGCGCCGCGATCGCAAGTAGAATTATAGCTCGTCCAATCACCAGAGTATTAATCACACTGGCAATCAAAGTGCCCCACCAGGCTGAATGATAGAGCCGAACCATCACCATCTGACGAGTTGCCCAACGCCAAAAGCTAGAGAACTTACAGGCTTGAGACTGAATCATCATCACTGAGGGCACAAATTGAATGCGTTGCTTTCGTTGTCGTAAAACACGATGCAAAGGCACCCCATCAGAAAGCGCCTGTTTCCAGATTTCTAGTAGGTTAGTTTGATCAATTAAATCAGTTTTGAAAGCGATCGACCCACTCCAGGGAATCTGATTAAAATACATCATCACCACATTAGACGCATTCCATAAGTAGCGGAACGCATTCCCCATTTGACCTTCAGGGCTATACCAACTGTTTCCGGTCGTTGCTCCAATGCGATCGTTCTCTAAAGGAGCCACCAGTTCTCGGAGCCAGGTAGAATGTGGAATCGTATCAGCCTCAATCAGTGCCACAACTTCACAATCAGAATCGAGAGATGCGATCGCCTGAAGCAGTTGGCTACACTTGAGACTACAAGTTTCTAACCGCTCGTTGAGAACCTGTACTTGAGCGATCGTAGATTGGCTGATAATTGGCGTAATCACTTCCCAAACCGGATCAGTAGAACTTTCTACTACGATCAGCACCGTATAGTTGGGATAATCTTGGTAAAGCAAGCCTTCTAGACAGTCAGATAAGCTGCGATCAACTCCCCGCAAACAAAGAACTACCGTTACTTTAGAAGCAGATAACTCTCCTAACCGAGCAGGCTTCAAGCGTTGGACGAATAGAACAGTGAACAGAATTTGAATTAGAGTTAGAATTACTAAACTAAAAAAGACGCTAATGGCAAGTTCGGTCATAGCTGCTCACTAATGGATGCTTTGAAACGGTTTGGAAGGACAGGCTGACAGGCTTCAGATAAATAGGTCAGGGTGCTGTCAGCTAGTTGCTCAACAGTTTCTTGACTCAGTGACGGTTGGGCAAACATGAAGTTTAAGTTTATTTTGCCTGCATAGGTAGACACACTGGCGGAAAGCGATCCTGCGTAGAAGATATTGGAAACCGTGAAGTGAATATTTTCTAGCTCAAATGAACCATATTGTCTAGGAACTGTAATCTGACCCAAATTTGTCAAGAAGACAGTCGAATTAACTTCGTCAGGGTGCGATAGATAGTACTCGGTAAAGAATTTGGATGTTAGTGGAAAGCGAAAAATATGTCCCCATTTAATATTAGATTGTATGTTGCGCTTAACCTGTTGGGCGAGGTTCCAGAGAGATGTTTTAGCAGCGATCGTATGGTAAGTAATCACCGAGGTCACAAACAATCCGAGTTGGCGGTCGTCAGCGCAGTTTTTGAGTCGTCTTCTCAAGTCGATCGCAGACTGACAATTGACACAAATCGGGCGGTTGCGATCGGGCGTGATCTTTTCAGCCGCCGCTAACATCATCGCCGCCGCCAAAGCACTGTGAACCGTCGTTTTCTTCTGCTGACAGTGGTCGATAATCTTTTGAGTCAGGGCGTGATCTATCTGACGACAAATCAACCCAGTTGTGCGATCGCTCAGGGAAGTAGACTCCTCTAAGGGAATATGTTCTGGACGATGTTTGAGACGCTGAACTATCAACCCCAAGCCAAAAAGAATTGCATTCAATCTGCCCAACCAACCCCTTGTCCAGGCTGGTAGAAATGACTCCAGAGCAGGCAGTAGAGGCGCTCTAACGACTTCGATCGGCTTGCCTTCTGTGACTTTCTGACAATAAGTTAAAAGCTCTGAATGCAGACGAACACAGGATAAGCCATCTGAAATTGCGTGATGAGTGGTTGTGATCAAATGGCAGGAGTCAACTTGTTGAGCAGATTCCACTAAAACGGCTCTCAACAATCCTTTTTGTGACTCGATCGGTTCGTTGATCTCTTCGCAGGCGATCGCTTGCCACTGCTGTTTGTGTGCACCAGTCACTACTCGTAACGGTAACATTGAATCACCGTGATCGAAGCTTAGATTATCCAGGGAACCAACAATTCGAGAATTAAGTCGGGGGTGTTGTTGTTGAAGGTGAGCGATCGCTTGTCTCACCAAGCTGGGACTAAGTGAACCCTTGATTTGGCTAATAGTAATTACATTTAGACTGCCAGAGCCTTGACGGTTTAGCATTTCCATCATTTGCTCATTGGCAGCAAGAAGCCTGGACTCAGTTCCTTCAGAGTTGCGCTTTGCGCTAAACGCGCTTCGAGTGTCAAGTGGCAGCATGGTGAACTGTTGAAATATGGTTGTTATCTCAGCTACGGAACCATTGCTTGAGTCGGTGGAAAGGCAGTAAGAGCTTTAGTGCAAGAAACCTGGAGCGTCCCAGCGTCTCAGCATTCAGAAAGTTATTCTGAACGAAGTAGAAAAGGTAAGTAGTCATCAGCTTACGATCGAAGGGAGGGCAAACAATCGAGCTTCCTGCCAAAGCTTTGAGCGTTGCTTGACAATCGAGAATCGGTGTTCTAGACCGCTGATACATCTCTGGAATGGTGAGTTGTTCGTCAGTCCACGGTTCCAAGAAAAACGGTTTCAGGGTTGATAGAGCGTTGTCTTGCGATCGCGTGGCTTCAACTAATCGTGCCTGCCACTGATCATAGGGAAGATACTCAAACAGACCTTTAGAACGACTCTGTTGCTGTACTTCAGTCACATGGACTGGGTTGGGGTTAGTTAGATGAAAATTTTGTCCTAGAGATGTTGGCTGTTGGGAGAGGTAAGCGATCGCTTGAGCCGTGTAGTCTACTGGAGACATGCTAATCAAACTATCTAATATCGGCCAGCATTTCATCTGAACACAGCCTTTGATCATTAGACAGGTGAAGTCCTTCAGATTCCAGGCTCCCGTCTTGCTGTGTCCAGAAATTAATGGCAAACGATAAATACAAACAGGCAAACCGCGCGATCGAGCAGACTGAACTAGCTTCTCAGCAACCCATTTTGTTTTGGTATAGCCCAGGGCAATTCCTTCACTGTGGTCAACTGAATCTGCCTCAGCTACGATTTTACTAGCGTATGCCGGAGACTCAAACACTGCATAAGTAGAGGCATAGTGGAGCCGTTTAACTTTGGTCTGACAAGCCAGGCGAAGGACTTCCTGCGTTCCCAAAACATTCATCGGCTTTACCACCGAGTAGGGGAAGACAAAATTGAGAGAAGCGGCATTGTGATAGATTACATCAATGTCAGCCGACAGCGTTTCCCATAGTTCAGCAGGAATGCCCATTTGTGGCTGTTCTAAATCACCCAAAACAGGAATGATTCGAGAACTAAAGCGATCGTGCCAGATACCATACTCTTTGAGATTCTGTTGAATGCGCTGTTTACCTGCTTCCAGACTGTTTGCCCGGACTAGACAGTAGAATGTAGCATGAGTTTGATTCAGCAGTTCAACCAGCAGAAACGCTCCTAAAAAACCAGTTGCTCCGGTGAAGAAAATCGATCGTGGGTGGATTGTAGTTTCAACAGGCTTACCTTGAGGAGAAATCGCTGAGTCGAGAATTGCTTCAGTTTCCAAATCCACGGCTGTCGGGCTAGCAATGCGACGAGTTGTTCCCGTTTTTTCTTGAAGTCGCTGTACCAGTCGTTGTCGTTGTTCTGGAGAAAGATTTTCGATACGAGTTGAGAGGTTGGTCATGGGTAGTGTGGTACTAGAACTTTGCTACTAGGTTTGCTGCTCAATTTCTGCCAGGGCTTGAGCCAGAGTTTCGTCGTCGATCGCAGCTAATAGATCAGCATCAGAGGCAGCTTCTTCAGCAAGACGTTCTGAGAGGGCAGCGATCGTGGGGTAATGCCACAACAAAGTAGGCGAAAGTTGAAATCCCAGAAACTTTTCGGCACGACCCGCGACGGCTAATGCTTGAGCCGAGTCTAAACTATAGTTCTCAAAGGTTTCTCGAACATCAATTTCACCCGGAGCAACCGCCAACTGCTCGGCAATCTGCGCTACAAACCAGGACTGAATATTGTCTGTGGTCTTAGGGAGTTGAGCGATTGTGTCAGCACTAGACTGGTTCATTTGCACTTCTCCAAATTTAACAAAAGTGATCGTGACGATAGCTATCCTATTTGAGCTGTGAGAATTCGGTGATTGGTAGTTAGTAATCAGTCGTAACGCTAAGAACAAATGACTAAGAACCCGTTCTTTAACGTTTCTCACAAATGATCCAAGGCGGTTAGGGAGGCTGATCTTTCTAATAGTCCCCAGTTAAGCAGAGCAATCCAGCTTTTTCATCCCTCCTCCCTCCTCGGTCGATATCGACTATAAACAGCCGGAAAATGTAGTCCCTGAACCTTTAGACCTTGTAGACGATGTAAGAAAGCGGCTCCAGTCATGATTTGAAAGGCAACATCGACGACTCGGCGATCGCCCGGATTTTCCAGATACGATCCTTTTACCCAGTCATTGAAGGCTCCCATTGCAGGCCCGCACCAGATTTGATAGTCGAGTTCTCTTCCTTTTTCACCAGAGTTTGACCAGCGAGACGATAAGCCTAGATACCAGCGAAAAATTAGTGCCATCTTACGTTTTGGGTTGTCCTCGGCGCGCGTGATCTGGTCGGGATCTCGTTGGCTAAAAAACTCCACAGTACCTGTCCAGACTTCATCCAAACTACGGCGAAAGATTTGCTTTTCTAGTTGTTGTTGATCGGCGATCGGAATCTCGTCAATGCTCTGATAGCGGTTGTAAATCTCGTAGAGCTTTTGTGCTCGGACTGGAAACAGGGTGCCTTTTTTTAATACTTGTAGTTTGACACCCATCTCAAACATATCGGCTGCGGGAGCCATCATCACATCCGGCATTTCAGCCTGAGCTAACAGTTGTTTGGTGTGGGGAGAAGCCGCCGCTTCAATGCAAGACTGATTCACTGATCCAGTTACGACGTAAGCAGCCCCCATCGTAAAAGCCGCGAGTGCTGATTCTGGAGTGCCAATTCCGCCCGCCGCGCCGATTCTGACGACTTGTTCGTAGCCACACTGTGCTTGAATTTCGTCTCTTAGATTAAGAATGGCGGGGAGTAGGCAAACCAGCGATCGATTGTCAGTGTGTCCACCTGAATCGGCTTCTACAGTGATGTCGTCTGCCATTGGTACTTGTTCGGCTAGCGTTGCTTGTAGTTCAGTAATTAAGCCTTGTTCGACCAGTGGCTTTAGTAGGTGAGGAGGAGCAGGTTGTAGAAATTTGGCGGCGACTTCTCGACGAGACACTTTGGCAATTACTTTGTTTTTGATCTGAATCTGATTGGCAGAATTTAGGGTCAGTCCAGCAGCCCGGTAGTAGACAATATTGGGAGTCAAATCGAGAAAGGCAGAGGCTTCTATTGTTCTGACTCGATACTTGAGAAACAGATCAACGGCTCCGCGTTCTAAGGCTGGCTCACTGGGACTGTGGATGAGATTGAAGGCATAGGGCCCGATCGGTAGCGCAAGTTGAATTCGATTAATCGCGGCCTCAATTCGAGACCGAGGAACACCACCTGCGCCAAAAGATGCCAAAATTCGCTGTCTGCCTAAAGCAATCACTAATTCTTCAGAAGCAATCCCTCCCGCCATTGCGCCTGTTGTGTAGGCAAACCGAACCCCATGAAAGCTGAGAAAGCTCGGATCGCCTAACTGTTGAAGGGTCATAGCGGGGGAAGTGAGGAGGCGATCGACCTGTGCTGTGTTGCCGTTGCCGTAGGCAAGATGTCCAGTTTGGGTAACGCCGATTTGCCCATTGATGCAGACGATGTGAGAGGGGTGTTCGAGGTCTAGTAGTTTTGATTGAATGTCGATCGGGTCGAAGGTAATGTCATCAAACGCTACTTGCCAGGGTTGTGCCTGTTGGGTGAGCGCTTTGGAACTGTGGATACCGTTGGGGGTGAGGGTGAGCATGGGGGAGGGGTGTGAGGGATGAGGGATGAAGTCTAGTAGGATGGCACCGCTCACAAAACTTGTGGTTCAAAGCATGTGCTGGGTGGTGAACTACAATTGTGTGTTTTCAGGCGTTGCCAGGTGAATCGCTCTAATACTTAATCGCTAATGGTTTGCTCGACTAGGCGAGTTCCTAGGTTTTTGATGAATGAGATGGTTTTACCCTCGAAGATGACGGAAGCATCGGCTTTCAGGTAAGGGGTGGGTTCTAGACCAATTTCGGTGATTTCTAGCTGATAGGTGAGGGTGCCAGAGGTGGGGGTGACTTGGCCACGGCTGCGACCAGATTGGGTGAGGTGCATGATGGGGTCAAATTTGGCGTTTTGGGTGCGAGTTTGTAGTCCCAGGTAGAGAGCATAGAAGACAGAAACTTGAGAGCAGCCTTCTCCAATCAGCGTACCAGGTAGACAGTAGTCGTCTTTAAAGTGACAGTTGAAGTACCAGTGTTCTGGATTCAGGTCTTTTTCGGCAACAATGAGTCCTAGTCCCCAGGCTCCACCCGTGGGATCGATCGCTACAATCCGATCGACCATTTGCGTCAAAGGTAATGGAAATCTCAGGGCAGGATTGCGACCGCGAGGATGGTAGTCGGCTCCAAAACAAGAGAAATCGCCTTCACTGAGTCCAATCAGATCAGCCTTGTCGAAGTAGGTTTTTGAACAAGGCAACAGTGGCTTGAAGGACTGTTTTTGAATTTGGTTACGGGCGGCTTTTTCTCGATCGCTCAAGGTTACCCCTTGCCCTTTTTTCAGTTCGTCGTCAGTAAAGAATCCTGCGCCTCCACGGGCTTCGAGAAACTTGCGATCACCCACAAAGATTTCAAACTCAAAGAAGTACAGCAGCGTATCGCCACTTCTCACAAACGACGTAATCTGTACACAGCAGCGAATAGTTTCACCCGGTTGGGGCAAGTCTCCAACAAAGCTAGCAATGCCGTCCAGGGCGCGATAAACCCGTTCTCCTTTAATCTCAAAATCGATGCCCAAGTAGCTGATCAAAATCATGTTGCCCTGGCAGGCCTCGATAAACATTGCACAGGGAACGGGATAGCCTGCTGTATCAGGAAGGTCAAACTCAGTTTCGATAAAGCAGGGTTCAAAACAGCCTCGCTTTGCCTGCATTTTGGTAACGCGACTAATAAACAAGTAGGGCGGCATGGGGAGGCGCACCCGTCGAGGATAAGTATCTACGATCGCATACTCTGACCCAAACACTTTAGACAGCTTACCTTCTGCAAATTCTAATACCTGGGCTTCGTCAAAAATTAGGGGGCGATCGAAGGAAGTTGCAGGCTGAGCAGGGGGAGGCGTAAGTTTAGTAGGTTCTTTAGGGGTATGGCGAGGCGGGGAAGCTTGTCTTCTGTCTATTGTCTGTTGTCCTTTGTCTCCCGTCTCCTGTCCACTGTCTCCTGTCCTATATCCTGTGTCGTTTGGACTGCCTATCATCTGTTGCAAAGCACTGACTTGAAGTTGGATCAGGCTACTCAATTGCTGTAGTGATTCCTGGCGAGTTTGTAGGAAGGTACGCTGAGTTTGAGTTGTGAGTGTGAGGTTTTCTCTAAGCGTTTGGTAGAGCTTGGACATAGGGCGGAGAGAGGTTGAAGACAAAGAATAAAGCCGTTCTAGAGCGGGAATCGTCTGGGGTAGCGGGTCGCTGGGCTTGCGATAAGGAAAGAGTGGACTCTTAGCGGGGCTGCTCTGAGTAGAATCAGGCGACCTGTACTCCGCAAAGATTTTCCGATTTTCCTCAGTGAGAATAGCGGCTCGAATGTCCTGACCTCCCAAGGTCACAGTTTTGATCAGCGATCGAGCCTTACGATCGACGATGGGAGGATACAGAGAAGACAAATCAACGGGAACTTGATGGCTCACCAACTTGGCTAGTAGTCGCACGATCGACACCGCATCTTCAACCCCTCTCGTCACAATGGGGATCGTAGTATGAGGCTTGTGCTTCAGGGTTTCTCGAATCCAACGAGAGCAGGTGCCCCCTGGGCCGACTTCTATAAAAATTCTGGCTCCGTCAGCATAGACGCGATCAACTAGACGCGGAAAGTTCAAAGGTCGAGTTAGCGCTTCAGCAACATTGTGGGCAATCTTCTGACTGTCTAAGATCGACTTGTTGTAAGTAGCAGCCGTGTAGAGATTTACGTCTTCAATCTTCTGCGTAGGCAACACCATCCACCTGGCAAACTCATTGTATTCAGACCGCATGGGTTCACAGTGCAGCACATAGTTAGCAGGTGCCCGAAAAGATTCACACTCCAGGCGATCGATCATCTGCTGACAGCTTTTAGCATCTCCAGCAACAACGACTTCATTGGGAGTATTGATGTGGGTTAGATACACGCGATCGGTTTGCTTCAAGGCTTCCAGAACACGATCAGCCTTCGTCATCACAACGTAGGTACTCCAAAAATCGTCGCTGGCGGCCTCCTGACTGGGGGGCAATCCCCAATAGTCGCGCACAGCATTTTTAGGGCCAGAAAGCCTTGTCTGAAACAATGGAGAATCATCTGCACCGTGGGCAATAGATTCTGAACTTGTCCAAACATTGAGCGAAAACATCATGCTCACTTCGCCCAGACTGTAACCAAAAGCAATTTTGGGCTGCACCTGAAAATGATCTTTGAGCATCGCCGTCGCCGCCATCGTCGAGAGCGTACCAGCCATCAGCATATTGTTAGCGTCTCCGATCATTTGGAGTTCTAACGCTTCTAGTTGCCGCACTGACAAAGCTTCTAAACTGCGGGGATACAAGGCTTGATTAGATTGGTGAGATTGCTGTTGCTGAAGGTTGGTTTCCCCAAATAAAGTCAGCTTGTCGAATAAGTTGGGAAATAATCGGTAGGATTCTCGCCCCATACCGATGTAAGACGTAAATGCACCCGGATACACAAAGGCAACATGCCCCCCTTTACCCAGGGGATTCGCGGTGAAGTAGCTGCCTAGCGGTGTTTTCCACTCTCCATTCTGCTCAAAGGCTTTGGCAATTCCACTTCGGGCCCGATCGACCTCACGCCGAATGTCCTCTTTGCTATGCCCCACGATCGCTGCCGTGTAAGTAGGACTAGACTGAGCGCGAAATGTCTCGAATGCTCTTCCAGAAGCAATGACGAGGGAGGAAGACTGATCCAAAATCTGCTCAAGACCCGCTAGCTGATTCAGAATGCTGGCGTGATCGTCACCTGCGATCGGAAATAGCCGAAACGGAAGCTGTTCTAGCACCCGATTACTTCGGCTGGACTGGTTGGGATCTTCTGACAAAATTACGTGGGCATAGGTGCGATCAAGTCCCAATCCGTTAATTGCGGCAGTGCGTTTGAGGGCGCGATCGGGCACTGACCAGGGCCGAGAATCTGTAGCAACATAGAAAGGACTGCCCTGCCATAGTTCTGGCTGTTTGGGACGTGACCAGCGAGGGGTTGCGGGAATGTAGCGGTGATAGAGACAGAGTGCTGTTTTGATCAGACTTGCCATCCCAGACGCTGAGAAGGTGTGTCCAATGTTGGCTTTGACGCTGCCGATCGCACAATTCAATTCAGCCGCCGATTGATAAGCACGAGTTAGTCCCGCAACTTCTGCTGCATCTTCTTCAGCAATCCCGCTGCCAAACATTTCTACATAGCCTACTTCATCGGGCGTAATGCCTGCTTGCTGAAATGCTTGCTGACAGGACTGATCAACAGCTTGGGGCTGAGGCGACAAAGGTAAGTTGTTAGAGCGAGTTGGCTCATCCTGTACTAGACTAATCGCATCAACTACCGCATAAACGCGATCGTCCTGAGCAGTGTCCAGACGCTTGACGACGACGGCTCCGGCTCCTTCTCCGACCATCCAACCATTGCTGGCGCGATCGCAGCCCAGGGTAGCTGTTCCCGTATTTAGGGGAGCAATCTGGCTTCTGAGTAAAACATTCTCAACCCCACCAGTCAGGTCAACTGCTCCTACTAGAACAGCATCCACCGTATTATCAGACAGTAGCATTTGAGCAACCTCTAACGCTTTGAACACAGAATTCTCTTCAGCAGAGACCGTGAACGTCGGGCCTGTGAAATCCCAGACCGTAGAAATCCGGCTGGCCATAATGTTGCCAATAAAGCTAATGCACTGATTCACCTGCATCGGCCCCTTTTGAAAGCCTTCTTTGAGAATTTCTTCTAGCTCCTCTTTTTTCTCAGGAGGTAGAACAATGCCCACTTTAGCCAATGCTTCTTCTCCCTGCCAGAGCCAATCACAGCGGGCCCGATGTTGGTGAGACGCAAGCTCAGTAGACATCGCCACAATCACCGCCACATTAGCTCCTTCTTCTAGCCCAGCATCGCGAAGCGCATCGTCGGCTACTTTGAGAATCAACAACTGCTGAGGAATGGGTTGATCGTTTGCGTCGGGAGGAATGCGAAAATGCAGATAGTCAAGTTCAAATTCTTTGATATAGGCTCCCATCGGGGGTTCAGCATTGGGCAAGTCAGCATCCGTCATCAGCGATTGTAGTTTCTCAAACCCCCGCCAGCGATCGCTGGGTAGCGGAATAAACTGCTGAGATCCCTCATAGATACAGCGATCGAAGGCATCCAGACTATGACACTGACCAAAAAACGCATCCATGCCAACGATCGCGAGTTTGGGCAGTTCTACTGGATTAGTGGGAGGAAGAACTTTATTAGAAGTTCCGTGTTCTAGTACCAGGTGAGAATTGGTGCCCCCAAAGCCAAAAGCACTGACAGCAGCGCGTTTTATCGGAGTTTGGCTATTCCAGGGAGTGACGGATTTGACGATCTGTTCAGGTGCGATCACATTGTTAACAGAACTCAGTGGCTCCTGAAGATTGAGCGTCGGCGGAATTACTCCTTCATTCATACTCAAAATCACCTTGAGCATACTGGGCATTCCCGCAGCCGTAAGTAGGTGCCCAATGTTGGATTTGACGGAGCCGATTTTAGGCTTGCCGCCATATTGCCCAAAAAAGGTATCCATTGAGTTGAGTTCGGTACGATCGCCTAGGGGCGTACCTGTGCCATGACATTCGACATACTGAATCGACTGCGGATCAATGTCTGCCGCCGCGTAGGCCCGCTCAAAAGCTAGTACCTGACCTCTGGGATTTGGGCTAAGAAAGTGCTTGCCTCTGCCATCATTGGAGAGTCCCAGTCCGAGAATTGTGGCATAGATACGATCGCCATCTCTGACCGCATCACTATAGCGTTTGAGTGCCAGCATTCCCGCGCCTTCTCCCGTCATCAAACCACCAGAATCCTGATCTAGTGGGCGGCTGATGCCATCATCAGAGTAAGCCTGAAATAGCGAAAACGCCGTATGCGTCATGAAGGGATCAGTGCAGCTTACGGCTCCCGCTAACATCAAATCAGCTTTGCCAGAGGACAAGTAGTGACACGCCAACTTAACTGCATAGAGTGACGACGCACAGGCGGCATCCAGTGAAAAGTTAATGCCAGAAAGTCCTAATGCCTGGGCTACGATCGCCGACGGATACCCAGCCGTTAGCCCATTCAAAATCGACATCTGATCTGGACAAGGCAGATTGTTGAGCTTGAATTGAGGTTGATTAAAGAGTTCTTGAACGGCTGAAGCAATGATGCGTTGATAGATGGGGGCAATCAGTCGATAAGAAAATCGCGTCGGTGAAGAAAGGTTGCCTAAAATCACGCCACATTTAGCAAGAACAGAAGCATTTTCTAAGTAGCCGCTGTCTTGTAAAGCTTGTTTGGCAATGTAGAGCGACCATTGATAAATGCTGTCTAAGCTTTGAAGAATTTCGGGAGCAATGTGATAGCCTGCGGGGTCAAGCTCAAAATTCTTAATGTAGCCACCCTTCATGCAGTAGTACTTACCCGTTTTTCCCGTTTTTCCTTTGACTGGATCGTAAAAGATCGCAGGATCAACGCCCATTTGTTCTGCGGTGGAAAGCGAAATAGAATCGGTTTGATTGATTAAGTTTTGCCAGAACTCAGCAGGGCTTTTGGCATCGGGAAAAAGGCAAGATAGCCCAATAATCGCGATTTTCTCCATGATCAATCTCCTGATACGATTCCCTGCTTTCAGGGATGGGCAACTTGCGGCTAGACGGTTGTGGTCGAGGACGATCGCTCAAAAAGCTGGTTAAGGCGATCGCTGATAATCATTTTGACTCCAGACAGACGGGCGTAGACTTCATTCTCCTGGTCGTATGCGGTGATGTTGGCTACGATTTCGGTTTCGGTTTTGAGTTGCAGTTCCATCACGGCGTAAAAGCGCTGCTCAAAGGCGATCGGTTTGAATTGAGTAATCTGCTGAATTTCTAACGGCAACGCCCCGGTTTGATGGAAGTGTCTCAACCAAATCAAAATACTTTGAATGCCTACATCCTGAATGTAAGGATTGAACATTTCTGCTTGAAATTGTCCTTGATCTTTTGCCGCAATTCCAGGTAGAAAACACTGCATGATTAAGTGTTTTGAAGTGATATTCAATACCTGCTCAATTCCTTGAAAAGAGGCTCCATGAAACAGCGTTTTATCTTGATAATAAGACTGTCCAGAAATGACGCTGCCAGACTCATTGTTGAAAGCATTGTAGATGGGTGCGGGTAGGGCTTCCCGGCGCAGTGTCACCTGACCACTGTAGTGAAATCTCAGCTTTTTGAGTTCTGGCTCACTCCAGATTCTCACATCAAACTGAATCTCGTTATAGAGTTTGGCAACTTCTTGCACATCGACAATAAACTCTTCTGGCTGAGTCCGATCGAACACAATGCCTTTGAGAACTTTGAAGGTTTCCAGACCAAAAAAATGGTAGCCAGGATAAAGATGTTCACAGGTGCTAATCATCCAACCGGCCGCGCACATCGCAGGTAAAACGGGATGTCCCCCAATGACGTGATGCTGTAAAAAAGGATTGCGATCGCTCGTCAGGGTACGATGAATCCGATGTGTTTTGAGTTCTGTATCCAGAGGGTTAGCCTGTCGAGTCAGAGGACTCCCGATCACAACTTGAGCCGCTGTGTGAGCCGTTACCTCTTCCACAAACAGTTGTGCCCCGACCTCTAGCGGAATGACTTCTATTTGGCGTGCGGCAAAGGCTTGTTTGAGTTCGGGTGTGACCATGCCGCTATCCCACGGGCCCCAATTGATTGAGACAACGTGACATTGAGGATGGTGTTGTCGAATCAGATGAGCCGATTTGTTGAGAATTTCGTTGGCGATCGCATAGTCTGACTGTCCTGCGTTGCCGTAAAATCCAGCTACTGATGAGAACAATACGAGATGCTGAAGTTGGTTTGGAGAAACGCAGCTTAATAGATTTTCTAGTCCCTGAACTTTGGCAGCATAGACTAACTCAAAATCCTGTGCAGTTTTGTTCTCAATTAGCTTGTCGGCAAGGTTTCCAGCGCCGTGAACAATGCCTGTAATTCGTCCCAGTCGATTTACGACACCAGACAACTTTTCTTGCAGGGCGGGTCGATCGGTCACATCTACACTGAGATATTCTGCGGATCGATTTAACTGGGCTAGTTGTTGCAAGGTAGCCTCAATGTCGCGTCGGGCAGTCAGTGCCGTGAGTTGTTTCTGAACTTTGACGGGAGTTGGTTTCTCGCCACTTTCGAGCAGTGCGGTCATTGCCCGTTTTTTGAGTTCAGCTTCGTCAAAACAATTCTCTGCCCAGGTAGGCTCTGGTGTCGCGATCGACGATCGTCCCAATAAAATCCACTTACACGGATACTGTTGAGCGAGTCGGAGTACACATTGAGCCGTCACGCCCCTTGCTCCACCACTGACTAAAAACACGGATTCTGAATCGATTTGAGCAATCACATTAACCATAAGTGCCCCGACTCCAAGCTAGTTGTTAACTCATTGTGCTGACTTCTGCAATCAGCGTGGCTCTACCTTGCTCTCCGTAAGCGACTTCAGCAATCCCCCGATCGGGATCATGTAACTCAGCAAGAATACACTGGGCGGATTGACCAAAATCTAGACGGGGGCTAAGGTCGATCGCTCGACAAAACACCGATTCCCATTCAGCATTTAGCGTTTTGGTGAGTCCAAACAATCCCGCACTGATTGCACTAAACTTGAGCCGCTGACTTAGACCAAATGCGCCATCCAGTCGAGCCACTGTTAGAAAACAAGCGCGACCAACAGACCGTGGTTGAGTCAGCGATTTTTTGAGATGTTTGGCGATTAAAAAGACCTGCTGAACGATCGCTTTGTCAACTTCGGGAGCCTGGATTCCAGCATTCTGATAGTCCTCTAGACTGGGATTTAGGTGAATGAATGCACCGATCGGGCCGTAAGTATCTGCGATCGTGTTGAGTTGCCACTTTAACTGATCTTCGCTCCAGCCGTCCATTACGACTCGATTGATTCCCTCTGCAATGGTTGGTTTGGTCACCAAAGCGTGTGGAAAGCTCAAGACAACGACCTTCCAACCTTGCTGGATGAGAGACTTTGCGACTTTCACGGTCATCGGGGAACCCTCATCGGTCAGCAAACAAATCTGGTCTTTGGGCAAGGCAAAATCGAGGCGATCGGGATCGGGCAAAAATTGCAGTCTTACAGTCTGACGACGAATCGCATGGTTGGGCAACGGTGAACTCAGGCGGGACTGTTCGCTAAAATAGGTGCCTGAATGGTTTTTTTTTCCGTCCCAGTTTGTTTCATCTGCTCAACGATTTGTCTTAGCGTCCGCAACTCGCCCAAGTCTTCGGGGTTGGCCACCGGATAGTCAGGAAACTGCTGCTGCATCGTGCCCATGATTTCGACTCGCTTGATCGAGTCAATCCCCAAATCAGCCTCCATGTCCAGGTCTAACTCCAACATTTCTGCCGGATAGCCTGTCTTTTCGCTGACAATTTCTAGTAGCGCATCCACCAGAGCCGAGAGATCGTCTAAAGTCGGGTTATCGGGGTCAGAAACAGTAGGCTCGACCTCCTTGGTCACAACTACTTTGGCAGACTCTACTTCTAATACTCCAGTGTGATTGTTAATCGCTGGTAGGGAAGTGTCCTCTGATTTTGTATCTGATTTTGTAGTTGTCGGCACTGCAACCAAAGCAACCTGACGCATTTGTTCGATGATTTGTCCCAGCGTCCGCAACTCGCCCAAGTCTTCGGGGTTGGCCACCGGATAGTCAGGAAACTGCTGCTGCATCGTGCCCATGATTTCGACTCGCTTGATCGAGTCAATCCCCAAATCAGCCTCCATGTCCAGGTCTAACTCCAACATTTCTGCCGGATAGCCTGTCTTTTCGCTGACAATCTCTAGTAGCGCATCTACCAGAGCAGCCATTTCATCTGTTTTAGGCTCAGGCGCTACCTGCTGTAAAACTTCGACTTTGGGAACTTCTACTTTGGGAGCTTCAGCTTTGGGAACTTCGACTTTGGGAACTTCGACTTTGGGAACTTCTACTTTGGGAACTTCCGCTTTAGCGACTGTAGGCTGGACTACCTTTGGAATGTCTTGCTGAAGCGATTCAACAGTCGTCACAACCTTGAAAGACTCAGCCGCACTAACCTTGAGAGCACCATTTTTGGCAACAGGTTGAGCGATCGCTTCCGGCTGTCTCAGGGGAACTGCCTTTGGTGTAATGTTCGCAGGTGTCGCGATTTCTTGTGAGTAACTTGCAGAGATGGTATCTGACAACACCGCTACTTTTTCTTTTAGAACCTTTGCCCCATTGTGTCTGGAAGGCTGTTCTGATGCAACTTCCCCAGAAACCAGTCCAGAATACTGATAATGCAAAACCTCAAAGAAACTACGAGTGTGGTCTGCTTGATGTTGTAGCGTACGATCGTGAACCCGCAGCGTCTCGCCATGATGTTGATGAAACTGCGTCATACTGCGTTCCAGACTTTCGGCTACCGTCGTCTGAGCCTGGGGAGTCACAGTGTCTGAATTGCCAAACAAAGCATTCTGTTGCTGAGTCAAATCGAGAAAAGCTTGGGCATAGTCAATATGCTGCTGCAAATACTGTTCGTGTACTTGCAAAATGTCTTGTTGGCGGTGGCTAAATTCCGTCAGACTAGACTCCAAACTCTCTAAAATGCGTTGGTAGTGCAAAGGTAAGTTTGACATAGGGAGTCCCTTGGGTTCAGAAGGTGGCTGAATGGAAACAGGTTCAGGCTTGGAAGTCATCGTTTTGGGCTGAGAATGCTGGGGAGCAGAGTGATCGAGCGGTACAGAGTCAACCATTTTTTGAGTCACTTTTTGAGTTACCGCTTCTTGGGCTACTGCTTTTATCGTCTGGGCTGAATGTCCATTTTGCGACTGCTCTTTGAGCGGCTCATCTTTTGGCGGCTCATTGCGCGCATGTCCGTTCGTCGAATGTCCGTTTGTCGAATGTCCGTTTTGCGACTGCTCTTTGGGTGCGGGTTTGGTAGATTGCAAAACTTTTTTTAAGTTTAGATCAGCTTTGCGGCTGGAATCTGTGGTGGAGACAACTTCAAGGGATCGATCCATCACGATCGCCTCTGGAATCGCCAATGTCACCTTATGCCCATCTTGCAGCGCCATGTCAAACGCCATTCTCGTCTTTTCGCTGATGTAGTTGGTCGCTGTTAATCGCACATTCAGCGCTTTGGCTCTGGGACTGACTTCAGGCGTGATTCGCTCTAGCGGATAGGGGTCAAAATCTCCCAAGGGTAGCCCCACAACCCGCAACTGCACCGCCGCCTCACGTAATTGACGATCGCTATCTTTGCGCCAGTTTGCATTCAGAGCGATCGCTTCATGGGGTTGGTCTGCCAAAATCTCTTTCACCAGATTGGTCAGCACATTTTTGGGGCCAAATTCCACAAAGCAAAAACCGCCATCTGCATAGATTGCTTCGATCTCCTGCCTGAAGTAGACCTTATTGATCAGATGCTCCTTGAGAATTTTTTGAATCGTTGGCGCATCCGAGGGATACTGCTTACCCGTCACATTGGTGTAAACCGGAATTTTAGGATTTGCAAAGGTCACCGACTCAACCGCTTGAGCAAAAGGCTTTTGAGCATGGGCAACTAAGGGAGTATGAAACGCCGCCGCCACGGGAAGCGCGATCGCAGAGAGTCCCTGTTCTTGTAAAATCGACTGCACCTTAGCAATTTCTGCCCTGGCACCCGCCAAAACGACCTGCTGAGGAGAATTCAAGTTTGCGATCGTCACCTGGGGAAACGGTTGAATCAGCGCCTCAATGCGACTGACATCCCCCTTCACCGCCAGCATTCCTCCCGCATCGCTATTTCCCAAGGGAGTCGCCATCGCCTGCCCTCTTGCCTTGATTAGACGGTAGTAATCTCCATCGCCCAACACGCCTGCTGCCCACAGTGCCGTCAATTCTCCAAAGCTATGTCCTGCCACAAAACCAGGTTGGAACCCGGCTTGCTGCAATAGTTTGTAGAGTCCGCTGCTGAAGATACCGATCGCGGGTTGGGCGTAGTCCGTTCGCTGTAGGGCTGCCACTTGATCTTGCTGCGATTGGCTCTCAAAGGTGGGCGCAGGAAACACGACTTCTGACAACGGGGTTAGCCCATCTTGAATCATCAGCCGATCCATCTCGCCCAGTCCTTCTCGCAAGGTAGGAAAGTTGAGCGTGAGTTCTCGTCCCATTTCGAGATATTGCGATCCCTGCCCCGAAAACAGTGCCACTACTTTGCCTACCATGCCGCTTTTGCGGTAGTAGATACCTTGGGGATGGTTCCATCCATAAATCGTCAGGTTTTTCTGCAACTGCTCAATGCTGATTTGCAACAGATTACAGGCTTCGCTGCGTGACCCTGCCACAAATCCTAATCGAGCGGCATTTTGTTCAAGCGTCAGGTGTTTAGAAGCGTTTACGATCGCCAAATAGTCTCGATCGCCGCCCTCAGATTGCAGCGTCTGCAAAATCGTTTGACAGTGCTGCAACAATTTTTCGGGAGTCGCGGCCGTCAAGAGTAGCGTCTGAATCGTACTGTGCAATCGATAGGACTGTTGATGTTCGGCTTGGTATTCTTCCAGCACGATGTGAAAGTTAGTGCCGCCAAAGCCAAAAGAACTCACGCCTGCGCGTCTGGGAGGCTCTCCAGCAGGGCGAATCCACGGTCGAGTGCGTGTGTTGAGGTAAAAAGGAGACGTTTGAATGCTCAACTTGGGATTGGGAGATGTGATGTTGATCGTCGCAGGCAGGATTTTGTGATGGAGTGCCAGTACTGCTTTGATCAAACTGGCCGCACCCGCCGCAGCTTTGGTATGTCCGATCTGTGACTTGACACTTCCTAATGCGATCGATTGCTGCTCCGCATTGGCTTCTCGAAACACCTGATCTAGCGCCGAAAACTCCGCCGGATCGCCTGCTGCGGTGCCTGTTCCATGCGCTTCGATCAAGCCCACCGTGGCTGGAGAAAATCCCGCTTCTTCGTAGGCTCGTCGCAAGGCTCTGGCTTGCCCTTCTGGGCGAGGTGCATAAATGCTTTTGTAGCGTCCGTCACTAGAAGAACCAATGCCTCGAATCACGGCATAGATGCGATCGCCATCCCGTTCGGCATCCTCCAATCGCTTCAGCACCAGCATTCCCACGCCTTCGCCAACCAGCATTCCGTCAGACTCTGCATCAAAGGGTCGGCTTTCCTGACGTTTGGACAGCGCAGGCGTTTTACTAAAACAGAGATAAGTGACGATCGAGTTGTCAATATCAATGCCCCCGGTCAGCATCAAGTTGGCGCGGTGTTCGCTCAATTCACTGACTGCCATCTTGAAAGCGCTGAGAGAACTGGCACAGGCGGCATCGATCGCGCAGTTAGTGCCTCCAAAATCAAGCCGATTGGCAATCCGTCCCGCGATCACGTTGGTCAACATGCCCGGAAACGAATTTTCTTCCCAGTCGAGGTAGGCGAGTTTGATTTTTTGAACAATCCGCCGCGTGTCTTCATCCGATAAACCACTGTTTTTAAGAACTTTTTCCCAGACGGGGTATTGCATTCGGGCAGTTAACGGGCCGCTCAGCGGCCGTCCAACAGCAGCACCGAGAATCACACCAGCCTGATCGCGATCGAACTGCCGAGTCTCCCCATAGCCCGCATCTTCCATCGCTTTTTTGGCAATCACCAGCGACACCAACTGCGACACATCCGTAAATTCCAGAATGTTGGGAGGTAGCCCAAACTCCATCGGATTAAAGTCAATATCTGGGATAAATCCGCCCCGCTTACAGTAGGTTTTGTCTTGTGCCTTGGGGTCGGGATCATAGAACTCATCGACATCCCAGCGAGACGACGGAACTTCGGTAATACAGTCCACCTCGCGCATGATGTTGTCCCAATATTCCTGAAGGTTTTTAGCCTCCGGAAAGAGAGAAGCCATGCCAATAATGGCGATCGGGGTGCTTTTGAGCTGCCGATTGGTCTTGTTGATGTCCACCAATGTTTCAGACCTCGCTTTTTTTTTGTTTTTACTCTTTATTAGCTCTAATAGCGCCTTCTCAAAGTTGCCAACTTCGCTGTGTAGCTGTGCCAAGATCGGGTCAATCCTAGAAGTAGACATAGACAAACCCTTATTCGTGATGGATGAATGCTTGCGAAATAACCGTCGCGATCGAAGATCAATAGCTCACTAGCGTAAGCTTTGCCAAAATAGATAAACTCGCTCGATCGGTAGAGGTTATTCAATTCGCTTTACCAACTAACGTCGTGATTAACCTGACTGTTGAGAGTACACACAGTTAGCCCACCAACAGCAGGTGGGAAGTGCAGGGAGTGTGAGCCGCCCTACCAAAAATGCACGCTCTATAATGACTGGGTTAATCAGTGAAAGCTAGTGTTGCCCTAACTTTTAGTCGATCGAGAAACCTATGAGTTAACACACGCAACTGAATAATAAGAACTGGGCAGTAGATCAATGACATTGTTGAGACTACTAAAGTAGGTTCTCAAGGCCACCGCCTTTTTGCCAGTAAATTCAAGCCATTCGTAATGGTGAGGACTATGAGAAATATCTTCCTTCCGAGCCAACGGGAACTTGGGAGTCACCATCAAAATCGCTACACTGTCTTCTCCAGAGGAAGTATGGCTTTCAAGGTCAACGGCAGCAATGTAAGCAGTGTTGATGACAAGACTGTCAACTCTGATAAACGCCATAGTAATAGATCCCCCAAAATTAGAGCAAGACTTGATACGAGAAATCAAAGCCTCAAAACAATCAATCTTTCGGGCTTGTGTCTGCTTAAATCAAATCTAGAGTAGGAGCGGTAGTCACTTAGTAGTCAACCCTACATTATTGGTCAAGAAATTGAAAAGACTTACCTTCGGGAGCCAGATTTAAGCTTTGTGTCCAAGTTCTTTACGCGAATCACCCATCTGTTTTACCTTGCCAGTTGGGTCAGAAGTGGGCTGTACAGACCTTTGCCAGCCATACCGTTTACGTGACTTGAGGAACTGCCAACGGTGTGAGTCATACCATCCGGGACTTACTCTGCCACTTCATAAGAAGAATGACAGGATTCAGAAGCGTTCAAGACCAGCAATTCAGAGCGTAGAAATCTCAGGTCTCTTAACTTCGGTGGAAGGTCAGAGATGCGATTTCATTTGCAGAAAGGTTATCACAGGCGGTATGGAAACTTCCAGTAAATTAACGGAATCTTCATCAAAAAAACACAATACCCCGGAGTTAGAAAAAGAGGTCTGAGGTGCGTAGTTGTCGCGAGTCTTGAGGCTTTTTCCGTTTCAGTCTTCCACTTTTTCGCTCAGTGTGCCAAAAACCACCCCTCACCGCTCAGTCCCTCCTCCAAAGGTTGCCTGTTTTCCGGTGAAAGACTGCCAGTTCGCGATCGCCCGCTCGATACAGTCTGGCTCCTGATCCCCCACAAAACAAATGCGCCCCATCCGCTCACAGACCATCAACACTTCACCGTGACCCATAAATGGCGCAATCACAAAATTCCCAGGTTGGGCGTAAGCACTGATTAGATAAGCCACGATTCCTTCAACTCCGCGCACGGCGATCGCTGCCTGGGGTTTGGAGATCGTCTGACGAGAAAAGACCGCCGCATAAAGGTCGTCCAGCATCCACTCAAACTGAAAGGGCATCTGATGTTGATGACAAAAATCGTGAACGGTTCCCTCAGAGCGCAACACCACTACCACCCTGGCTTCATCGATCAGATAATCGTGGTTCCAATTCGCCGAAAGGGTCGCGATCGCAAGCGCTGCATTAGAGGGCAAGCACTCGACAAACTGAGAACTGGTCGTATCGCCGCAGTAGACAAAATGGCGATCCAGGTTCCATTCGTCCCCAGCCTGAACTTTGGGCGTGATTGTAGAGAAGTCTGAATTTGACAGTCGCTGACTTTGTTTGGCAATAGATTTGGCTTCTTTTTCGGCAGCGATCGCCTTCAGCGCTACAATTTGTAACTCTTTTTGTTTTGCCCTGGCCTCCGCAGCGAGTTTGGTCAGTTTCTCGCTCTCTGCGTGCTGCTTTTGGTCACGAGCGATCTGGGCGGCTTGTTCGGCTTGTTCTGCCTGCTGGCGCTCCTGGCTTCCGGCCCGGGCCACTTTGAGTAAGGCGGTTGGGCTACTAGCCAACTCAGTGGTTCGCAAGATTTCTTTGACTTCTGGAACAATGCTCCGAGCGATCTGTTTGCCGTGCTGAAAGGTACGATCGGTGTAGCCTGTTTCTTTCGCGAGTTCTAGAGTAGTTTTGAGCAAAGGTGAAACGGTTTCACCCCCTTTTGAGCGATATTGATTTTGTCCCGGTTTGGCTCTTAGCCCCATTTTGTCGAGGATGCGATCGCGCTCTAGCCAAAGCTCCGATCGCTCCAGGGCATTTAGCTCACTGCGGATCAGGTTTTCATCAATTTCTGCTAATCGACTATGGTTGGCATCTTCACAGGTAATGATGGTACACTCAATTTGAGTCAGCCCAATCAGCTTACAAGCGGTGAGTCGGTGAAGTCCGGCGACCAAGTTGAAATTTTGGTCTATAGTAATAGGATTTAGTAGTCCATTCGCCTTGATGGACTCCATCAGTTCAGCAACTTTCTCATCTTTGATAGGTCGGCGGTTAAGCCCAACGCTGACTTGATCAATTGCGATAGTGGGCATAAGTTTAGAATCTTGTGTTCAACTTTTAGATATTGGCTATTCCAACGCTCTTCTCGCTCACTGTTTGATGACTGTATCATATCTCACATTCCCCTATCCTGGGGCTGTGCCAAAAATGCTACTTCAAGACTGAGTTGGTTAAGTTTTTCAGCGCAACAAATCTTTATTTCCTCTCATCACTGTATCAGTGTTTGCAGCCTTTTTGGGTAGGATGGCCAAAATCTTGAGTAAAAAGCTTGCATTCTGGTGTGACCAGGGAGAGTTGTTTCGCAGTGTTGGTACTTACAAGCGGGTGTGATCGTACTTAGATTGATTCTCTTGATGCTCGATCGGGCATTCATTCTATAAAACCTTAAACGCTCTTGTTGTCCCTCTTTAAGGATTTTGTATGTCGCTTTTTTCACCCTTTGGACAATTGACCCTGCCCTCACTGAATTGGATTCCGTTACTTCCTCCGCTCAATACGGCGATTGTTCCGGCAAATAGCACAATTTCTTCTTGGAATGGCCCTTACAGTAGTGGTCAAGTCGTGGTCAATCCAGACGGCAGCACCACCAGCACCTGGAGCGGCCCTTACAGCAGCGGTCATGTCGTCGTCAATGCGGATGGAACGGTTAGAACGAATGACAGCACCAGCAGTTGGAGCGGCCCTTATAGTAGGGGTCAGGTCGTCGTCAATCCCGATGGCACGACTAGCACGACTAGCACCTGGAGCGGCCCTTATAGTAGGGGTCAAGTCGTCGTCGATGCGGATGGCGCGGTGACAACGAGTGGGGGCACCAGCAGTTGGAGTGGCCCTTATAGTAGGGGTCAGGTCGTCGTCAATCCCGATGGCACGACTAGCACGACTAGCACCTGGAGCGGCCCTTATAGTGGTGGTCAAGTCATTGTCGATTCGGATGGGGTTAGCGATGACAGCACCTGGAGCCGTCCTTATCGCGATGGTTTAGTGAAGGTTGATTTGGGCAAAGGCACCTCAACTGTTTGGAATTCAGCAGACAGCAGTGGCAGAGTGATTGTCAATCCTGCGGGTGGCACCGTCAGCACCTGGAATGGCCCCTACAGTAGCGGTCAGGTTGTGGTCGATCGGGGAGGCGATACCGTCGTTTCCTGGAATGATGGTCAGGAAGTTGTGGTCAGCCCAGAAAGCGGCACCCTGGTTAAAGATCGGGGCAGAGCAACCTCAGTTTTAGTTGGCTCGACGATCGATCTAGGGCCAGGTCGGGTCACAGTAGGAACCGATGGCAGCACCACAATCACTTGGGAAGGCAGAGAAATCGTCGTCCAGCCCAGCTTCACCAAAGTGAACTATGGAAGTGGCATCGTTGTAGACATTCAAAGCGAAAAGACCCGCGTCGATTATGGGTTTAGCAGCACGATCGTTGGTCTTGATAGGGGCGCGATCGTCAGCTCCGATGAAACCGCCACCGTAATTTCTTTGATCAACAAGCTGTTTCCAGTTCAATAGAGTTCTTGAGTGAGGAGTGAGGTGTCAACAATCAAGAGCAAGTTGCTCAACCATCCCTGAACTCAAACCTCATTTTTTCCTCCTCCTTGCCAAGCCAAGTTCTCCCTCCTCCCTCCTTCCTCCCCTTGAGGCCCCTACAATGGTACAAAAAAAAGTCGAACAGTATGTTGAACCAATTAGTCCATTTACCCAGCCCAAACGATCGTGGATCTTTAACCTTGCTGTTGCGGTGATGCTGGCGGTGGGGGCGAGCGGTGGGTATCTGCTCATTCAGAAGCGATCGGTTACACAAACTCCTGCACCTGTGGTTAAAGCCAGTGCCAAACCTGCGATAAGGGCCGTTGCTGCGTTAGGACGCTTGCAGCCAAAGGGTGAAATTACTCGCTTGTCTGCATTCAACTCATTGGAGGGGGCGCGCATTGATCAACTGTTTGTCAAAGAAGGTGATTCCGTTCGGGTAGGTCAGATTGTCGCAACCTTGACAACTCGCTTAAGCCGTGAGGCATCGTTGGTTAAGGCTCAAAAACAAGTTCAGATTGCTCAGGCTCAGTTAGCTAGGGTCAAAGCTGGGGCCAGAACCGATGATATTAATGCTCAAAAAGCAGCGATCGATCGACTGCAAGCAGAAGTTAACAATGCTCAACTAGAGTATCAACGCAATCAGACTTTGTTTACAGAAGGAGCGATTTCTGCTTCGGTGCGAGATAGCAAACAGTTGGCAGTAGAAACCCTTCAGGCACAACTCAATCAGGCAAAAGCAAACCTGGGCAGTGTCGTAGAAGTGCGTCCAGTGGATGTAAATGTGGCAGAGGCGGAAGTGGCTAATGCGATCGCGGCGGTCAAAGCGGCCGAAACGGATTTAGAGTTAACCAATATTCGATCGCCTATCTATGGACAAGTACTAAAAATTCACGCACGATCGGGAGAAATTGTGGGCGCAGAGGGGATTGCTGAAATCGCTGACAATGACACGATGTACGCAGTGACAGAAGTGTATGAAACAGATATTAAAAAGATCAAAATTGGTCAACAAGCGACGATTACTAGTGATGCGATCTCAGGAGAACTTAAGGGTACGGTTGCTGAAATTGGGCTACGAGTTGGGTCACAGGATACGTTTAGCATCAATCCACTTGCCAAAACAAATCGTAGAGTGATTGAGGTCAAAGTTGAGTTAACGCCAGAGGATAGTCAGCGAGTTTCAGGACTAACTAATTTGCAGGTTCAGGTAATTTTCAAGAAATAGTTTGAGAGGAAAAAATAACCATGCTGTCTATTCCGATCGCTTGGCTACAACTCACAAGACAAAGAGTTCGATTTTTGGTCACGTTGGCGGGGGTTGCGTTTGTGGCAATTCTATTGTTCATGCAGCTTGGCTTTCAGGATGCGCTATATGAGAGTGCGGTTAAAGTACATCGTAGTCTGCGAGGCGATATCTTTTTAATTAGTCCTCAATATGCGTCACTTACCTCTCAACAAAGCTTCCCTAGAGAACGATTATATCAAGCATTAGCGTTAGATGAAGTAGAGTCTGTGAATTCACTCTACCTGCAATTTGGCAAGCTCAAAAATATTAAAACGGGTGAAAAAAATTCGCTATTTGTGTTTGGAGTTGATCCCGCTAATCCTATTTTTACAATTCCCGAAATCAACGAGCAATTAGATCAACTTAAAATCTCTGATCGTGCTCTTTTTGATCGAGCTTCTCGTCCTGAGTTTGGCCCGATCGCTGAAACGTTTAACCAAAATAAATCAGTGGATATTGAGATTTCACCGTTCAACGAATTGACTTTTTCTAAAGCCTTAGAAGTTCGAGGTTTGTTTACGTTGGGGCCGTCTTTTGGCGTAGATGGCAACTTGATTGTCCCTTATTTAACCTTTGGGGAAATGTTTTTAGAACGAACACCCGAAGAAATTGATGTGGGAGTAGTTACCTTAAAAGCAGGTCAGGATAAGTACCGTGTTTTGAAAAAATTGAAGGCGAGGTTACCTAATGATGTAAGAATTTTTGACCTGAATGGATATAGTCAACTAGAAAAGAAATACTGGGCAGAACGAACCCCGATCGGCTTCACGTTTACCTTGATGGTGACAATGGGATTCATTGTAGGAGTCGTGATTGTCTATCAGATTCTCTATAGCAATATTGCTAATCATCTAGTTGAGTTTGCAACCATTAAAGCGATCGGTTATAGCAATCACTATTTATTCATGGCAGTTTTTCAGCAGGCTTTTATTCTAGCGACATTAGGATTTATTCCAGGCTTTGCCATTTCTTTGCAACTCTATGATCTAGCAAAAAATGCAACTCATCTTCCTGTGATCATGACACCCAACCAGGCAATTAGTGTATTAACCTCGATTTTTACCATGTGCCTGATTTCTGGTGCGATCGCCGTCAACAAACTACGATCGGCAGACCCCGCAGATATCTTTTAATGAACAGGTCTATTGACTATGTATTCAGACTCGATTCTTTCTATTGAAAACTTGAATCATCACTTGGGATCAAGGTCATTACGCAAGCAAGTGTTATTTGATATCAACTTAAAGATTAGACCTAGAGAAATTGTCATCCTGACAGGGCCCTCCGGTTCAGGGAAAACGACTTTGCTGACCTTAATTGGTGGACTGCGATCGATACAGTCAGGCAGCCTCAATTTTTTAGGATTAGAACTACGCGGAGCTAGTCAATCTCAGTTAGTGCAAGTTCGTCAACATATTGGTTATATCTTTCAAGCACACAATCTGCTGAGTTTTTTAACTGCTCGACAAAATGTTCAGATGGCTGCTGAAACTCGCCGCGACTTTTCAAAACGGGAAGCAAGATCGCGATCGGAAGCCATGCTGCAAGCTGTCAAACTAGGCGATCAGTTGAATAAATACCCTCAGACTCTTTCGGGTGGACAAAAACAACGAGTTGCGATCGCCCGCGCCTTAGTCAACCATCCCAAATTGATTTTAGCTGACGAACCAACCGCCGCCCTCGATAGTAAAACCGGACGCGATGTTGTAGATCTCATGTATCGGCTAACTCGTGAGCAGGGTTGCGCTTTGTTAATGGTGACGCACGACAATCGAATATTAGACATTGCCGATCGCATTATTCACTTGGAAGATGGTCAGTTAATGACCAAAGCATTGACTTAGATTTAATAAAACCGACCCTTGCGTAGGGTGTGTTGAGCCACGCGAAACGCACTAATTGCAACCATTGGCGGTGCGTTTCTCTATCGCTCAACATACCCTACAAAATTCGGTATTATTCAATTCTCATTCCTTAGACGGATAGGGTGATCGATCGCCCAAAATATGATTTGCAATCTACTGAGACTTTTTACCTGACCCGTCTCCTGCTTTTGCCTCCAAGCGACAACGCGACGACTCCTTGAAGCGTAAGTTCACTGCCCTCTCTTGCATTCCACCTTCTTAGTTTTGTCAGTCGGGCAGCCCTCATCCCTTCAACTTCTGAATCGCTTTCTCAACTCGCTGCTGTGCTGTCACGTTGCCCTGCGTTTGATAGAGTTCAGCCGCTCTTTGAAGATCCTCCAGGGCGGATGGTTGGTCTTTGAGGGCGGCGTGGGCCAGTCCGCGATCTTCATAGAGAGAAGGGTTTTCGGCATCCAGTTCTAAGGCAAGATTGCAGTCTTCTAGCGCTTTTTTGTGGCCTAAGTTGGCTCGAACATAACAGCGACTCGCCAGATTATCCTGTGATTCAGAATCAAGGACGATCGCTTTCTCACAGTCGGGCAACGCTCCCTTAAAGTCACCCAATCCACGGGCGCGGGCATAACAGCGAGTGTTGTAAGCCAAGCTATTTTCAGGGTCGAGACGGATCGCTTGATCGGCATCGGCGATCGCGCCCTTAAAGTCTTCCAAAAATCCGCGCACTCCGGCTCGTGAAACATAAAATTCGGACTCGTCACGCTGGAGTTGGATTGCTTGATTCCAGTCTGCAAGGGACTTCTGATAATCAAAGAGAGACGAATAAGCGTTGGCTCGTCCCTGGTAGATTTCGGCAGTTTTGGCATCGAGGCGAATGGCTTGCGAATAGTCTTCAACGGCTCCCTGACCATCGGCAGATCGTAACCGGGCACTGGCACGATCGCGATAAGCCTGGGCATTTTGAGGCTCAAGGTTGAGAACACGGGTGAGATTAGCGATCGCGCCTCCAAAATCATTTTCGGCGAGTTTCTTTTGTCCCGATTCCAGCAGTTCACTGGCGCTGATCGAAGTTGTGCGCGTCGTTGCCAAAGCCAAAAAGCCATCTGATTGAATCTTGTTTGACCGAATAAAACTTGCGCCACTCACACTCCGAATGCTGCCCAATGTTGCTTTGAGTTCGTCGATGAAGGGAACGCTGCCTGTCTTCTGGCGACCCATAAATACAGGCAAAATTGCATTGTTCACCAGCGACATCACTGCGCCTCCGTTGACGTAGAAATAGCCCAGATTGTCATCCGAGAAGGGAGCGATCGCCGCCTTAAAGTTGGAGGACTGAGGTAAAGTTCTCGCAGGTTTGGGACTGAATTCTGTGACGGCTCCGCCACCCATCAATAGCAAAATTGTGTCTTCGTCAACCCAACTGTGCGACAAAAAGCTGGTCGGTTTGCCCATGAGCGGGCCCTCCCAAACGGTGACGGGTTGCCCCTGAAGTTTGCGAGTGTTGACAATATCTTTGCCGATGCGCGTTCTGGCGATCTGATCGAGCTTTTTGAAAGCCGCCTCAGCCGCAGGACGATCGCTCGTTTGCACCATCACGCCAAACCCCAGATCCACGTTAGGAAACACTGCTGGAATAAAGCCCTGACGAGTCGGATAGAGAAACGTCACATACTCACCCGTCATCCAGGGAAAAACGTCGCGATCGTCCAGTCCCAAATTCTTCTGACTCAACTGCCGAAACTGCTCTAAGCCTTTCTTTAACGAAGGTTCGGCTTCTAGTCCCGTTGTCAAAACCTGCCAAAACAGCGCGACATTTTTGCTGTTGGCAACGACATAATTGACCTCTGGCAATCGTCCGAGAATCTGGTTGGGAGTTGCGATCGCGTCGATCGTCGCCTGGGGCACAGGTTCCTTAAAGTGAACGCCGACCTCCATGTGCATTCCGTCTGACTCTGCCCAAAGGTAGCCGTCTACCGTATCGTAATATTTTGCCAACATGTCGATTTGATTGGGATCAATTTTGGGCATGGGGAACCCCGGCGGCAAATTTTTGAACTGCTCTTGATTAAATTGTGTAGAAGCGGCAAAAAGCTTCATGTAGTCGCCGTATCCCGTCATCAGCGCCTTTTGAAACTGAGGTTTTTGAGCCGTCCGTTGAAAGGCAGGATTATCGGCTAGTTTGCCTTCGGTTTGGGCATCAATGAGTTGTTCGATCGCTCCCCCATTCGTCGCAGTCACCACAAAATTAGGGAGAATGGCGATCGCAAACCCTGGCGGCGTATAGGGAGCAACCTCGGTAGGAGCGGTTTTGTCTGATGACGTGGGCGGTAAAGGCGGTAAAGGTTTGGTCAAAAGAGGGGCGGTTAGCGAATTGATTGCCCGACTGAGCGGTTGATCTAATGAGCAGTCGGCTTTGAGTTTTGAGGTTTGGGCTTTGAGAGGTTTGGTCTTTTGGGGCGCAAAGGTTACGGTTTCTCCGTCTGCTGGAGCAGGTTCGCAGGGGGCGACTTTTTCGGGTTCCCATTCCAAAATGGTGATGCCTTTGTATCGACGCTCGACCCCTTGCGGGTATCTCGAAGAGATCGCTGCTTTCTTTTTGCTGGCTTTGAGGCGTTCTAAATATCTGGGAATTTTGGTCGCGTCTTTGACTGAGGAGATGATTAGCGATTGGTTGGGCGCTTTTTGTTCATGGGCGGGCAGGAGGGCGATCGCAACTTGATCTCCTAACCACGGCTGAACGTCGGTATAAAAATTCATGCCCGTCCCTACCGGATAAAACAGTCCCGGAAACGACATATCTTTAGGAAACAAGCCAAACCGACTCAGTGCTTCCCAAGATTCTGCATTGGTGTTGAGCAAAAAAACGCCCGGTGTATTAGTCGGCAGCAGATTCGCTACAGAGGACGCTGGCAAAGCAGGAGAGGCAGCAGGCGCAGGAGTCGGCGTGGCCGTTTGAGCAAGCACTGCCCCAGGCATCAACACAAAAGCAGAAAGAGTCGGCAACAGAATTCGGCGCAAGAACATAATTCAGGTGAAGGTTGAAGGGCAAAGATGGTCGAAGCAGTCTTGAATAGATACCTGGCTTTTCCTACCAGTTACCGGAAAGTTTACCAGGAGATTTACTTAAACTTCGATGCCCAAAGATTGCCCAAACCCCGTCCACCTCAAACAACGTCAGTTCGACAAAGTTTTTTCGTTGTTTAGCCCTTCTGCCTCCAAGCTGCCAATTCTGAGGAACGGCGTTGCTGAATCAGGGGATAAATTGCCCCAAAGCGGCGGGAAACCCAAGGTTCAAAGTCCCCTTTGGGGATTTAGGGGGCGAAAAGATGGACACCTCTCACAGAGTCATCCCTCCAATCAGCAACGCCTGAGAGACTTTCAGACGGGATTTTCGGTTCAAGATTACTCGTGAAGGATTTAGAATTTCCTCCCTCCTCCCTCCTCCCTCCTCCCTCTTCCTTCCTCCCTCCTCGCGCAGCGGATTACCCCCAAAGGGGGAACAGATCATCGAAGTTCTCCCTCATCCCTCATTCTCCCGTCGCCACCAAGCCCGCACCAGCCGAATCTCGTCATAGCCATACACTTCGCCCAAATAATCGCGCAGTTGCGTTAGGGAATCATCGCCTACTTTTTCGATCGCTTTCAAAATTCGAGTCTTGCGGTCTGAGGCGACGAGTTGATCAAGTTCCACCAAATAGCCCATTTCCAGCAGTTCGGCGAGGTGAGTGGTGACGGTAGAGAGGCGAATGTTGCGCTGTTCGGCAATGTCGGCAGGCTTGATGCCTTTGTGGTGCAGTTCGAGTGTGTATAGCTGGGTGTAGCTGGCCTCGTTTGAGGGCGTTGAGGGCGTTGGAGGAGGTGGAGAAGCCGCAGGCGCAGAGAAGGTTTCAGCCTGAATCGATAAGCCGTTTTCTGATCGAAAGTCGCGAATCTCCGTCAAAAACACGTCGCCGTATTGAGAAAGCTTGCGATCGCCCACGCCAGAAATTTGCAGAAACTGTCCGCGTGTTTGAGGTTGTTGCTGGGCCATCAGTCGCAAACTGGCATTGGAAAACACCACATAAGGCGGAACGGATTGTTCATCAGCGATTCGCTTGCGGAGTTTTTGCAGGCGATCGTAGAGTTCTTCGGCTTCAGCAGTATTGACGGGCGCGATCGGCGTAACGGTGACTCTCGGCTTAATCTGACTAACCGCAATCATTACGGTTCTTTGTTTTCGCAGCACTTGCCAACTCAGGTCGTTGAGCTTGAGAACGGAATAGCCGTCGGTGGCTTCGTCGATCAGCCCCTGGTGAATCAGCGATCGCCCCAGCATTTTCCAGTCTTCGGCGGTGCGATCTTTGCCGATGCCATAGGTTGAAAGATGGTCGTGTCCGTTGCTGAGAATGCGCTTTTCTTTGGAGCCGCGCAGCACGTCGATCGTGTACATTAACCCAAAGTGCTGATTTTTTTGAGCAAAGCGAGCAATGCAGGAGAGAAACTTTTGGGCTTCGATCGTCCAGTCCTCGATCGGTTTGGGAAATCGACAGTTGTCACAGTTGCCACAGTTGCCGGGAAAAGTTTCGCCAAAATACGAGAGTTGAATCGTGCGGCGGCATTCGGTCGCTTCGGCGTAGTTGATGACTCGACGCATTTGTTGGGTAGCGATGCGCTGTTCATCTTCGAGCGGCATTCCCGTATTTGGATCGACTTTTTGACTGATTAAGAACTCGATCGTTTTGATGTCACCCGTCCCGAAGTAAAGCGTACAGTGCGACGGTTCATTATCTCGTCCTGCTCGGCCTGACTCCTGGTAATACCCTTCAATGTTGCGCGGTAGATCATAGTGAATCACAAATCTAACGTCTGGCTTGTTGATTCCCATTCCAAACGCCACGGTCGCCACCATCACTCTCACGTCATCTCGAATGAAGCGAGTTTGGTTATCAGTCCGAGTCTGATTGTCTAGTCCAGCGTGGTAAGGCAGTGCAGAAATTTTGTCTCTTCTCAGCTTCTCAGCAATTTCTTCGACTCGTTTGCGACTGAGACAATAAATGATTCCAGAACCGGGCGTTTGGCGAATCTGTTGAACGAGTTCTGCATAGCAATTTTTGGTTTTGGGACGAACATCGTAGTATAAGTTGGGACGATTGAAACTGGCGACATGAACAATCGGCGATCGCAGTTCCAATTGTTTAACAATGTCGTCTCTGACCCGTGGCGTGGCGGTTGCAGTCAGAGCCAAAATCGGAACGTCAGGATAGCGCTGCCGCAAATAATTTAACTGCCGATATTCAGGTCGAAAGTCATGCCCCCACTCAGAAACACAGTGAGCTTCATCGATCGCAAAGGCAGAAATTCCCACGCGATCGCGCATGTGTGGCAAGACGGAATTTAAATAATCTTCACTCAGTAACCGTTCTGGTGCAACGTAGAGGATTTTGATCTGACCATTGAGAACGGCCCGACCGCGCGATCGCAGTTCTTCTGGATTCAGACTGCTGTTGAGAAACGTGGCAGCAATGCCATTATCGCGCAGCAGTTCTACCTGGTCTTGCATCAGCGCAATCAGGGGCGAGACGACGATCATCAGTCCCGGTTGCAGCAGGGCAGGCAGTTGAAAACACAGCGATTTGCCGCCGCCCGTGGGCATGATCACCAACTGGTCACGATTTTCTAAAGCCTGCTCAACAATCTGACGCTGGCCCGGCCGAAAGCTATCGTAACCAAAGTAATGTTTGAGCGCCTGCTCTAACGAAATCGAGTCAGTGGTGGCAAAGGGACTGGCTGACATTAAACTCACTGGTAATGCGCGATCGTCATGATTCCCGACAGGTTACCAGATGACCCCAGAAGGAGCCAACAGGTAGAGGAATTATCGTATCAGTTTCTTGGTTTTTCGGGGGCGATCGTAATACTTTTGATCTAGATTGGGTGGGGCTGAGTTGATTGGCTCTGCTAAGGCGTGCGACTTTCAGGGGATTTGAGAATTTTTAAGTATAATTCCAGCACTGCTACTTTGGAACGAAATTTCTCAGTACGTAAAAGAATATCGCCCTCACCTCTCTCAAACTCTTCAGCAACTTAATCGAGTTGACTTGGACAAACTTAAGACTCGCGAAATCATTCTTAGAGGATGTTTTAAAAAGGCAGCTTGAGCCTCAACTGCAACTGATGCAACTGAGAACAAGTCTTTTGTAAAAGTTGGGATTTTTGTTTGCCCAGGGACTCAAAACAGCGTGCGAAAATATGAAAGCTGTGTCAGGTGGGTCATGTGATCAGTCAAGGAAACAATGAAGCAACTCCCAAGCGAGTGAAATGGAAGCCTGATATTGGCTATTTGCCCACGCCTTCCGAGGTCGTCGAAGCGATGTTGACTTTGGCGGAGGTAACTTCAGACGATATTCTCTATGACTTGGGCAGTGGAGACGGTCGAATTTTGATCACAGCGGCTCAAAGATTTGGCACTCAAGGAGTAGGCATTGACATCGATCCTAAGCGCGTTCGTCAGGGATTTGAAAATGCCCAACGATCGGGTGTTGGCGATCGCGTCACTTTTCTTCAACAAGATCTATTTGAAAGTGATTTTAGTGAGGCGACGATCGTCATTCTATATTTACTGCCGCATCTAAATCTAAAACTTCGTCCTACCTTACTGGCTCAACTTTCTCCCGGTACGCGCATTCTCTCACACGACTTTGATATGGGAGACTGGCAGCCAGATCGTGTGGTTGAAGTGCAATCAGAAGATCCGGCAATCTTATATCTGTGGAGAATTTAGACGAGAACAGATTGAATCAAAGCTTCGGTGCTGGTTTCATATTCTCGATCGCTAATCTGAGTGTTTTCTCGCCATTCTTCAACGACTTCCAACAGCGCCCGCACTGCAATTTCTCGCTGAATTAAATCAGTGATGGTATCCCAGGCCAGAGTCGCAGTTGGGAAAAATCCCATTTCAATTTTGTAGCCTGCCCAGTGCCACCAGATGGCCACCCAGCCTGCACTTTGTTGAGCAAGTTCGATCGGTTGTCCGAGATGGTTCATCATAAGAGTTGCTGATAAGTAGAGGGTTAAGTTGGTCTTTTTCTCGATAGCATCAGAATAGGTGAAAGCCCTCGATCGCACCTCTACAAAAAGAGAAGTTTGGGGATGTCAATGTCTCACTCTCTGGGTGCAGACTAATGAGGTTCTCTCACAACTCCAGTTCCTCTCTGTCAAAGATTAGGAAGCAAATCACTTCAGTCGATCGCAAATTAAGATTATTTTGTTGATTGCCAAGTTTCGACTCCAGAGGCTGGCGAGTTTGTATATCATCACCAAAATTTTTTCTAACATCCTCTAAACTAAAGGTTGCTGCTCACCCATTCATCATGACGAGTGCATCCCATCAGCCTAAAAAAGATGATGCTGTATTAGGAGGTCAAGCGATCGCTAGCGCGCCGCTTGGCAGCCTGGTTTTGGGCGGATTTGCAGGCATTGAGCGCAGATTGACAAGTCCCCATGTAGACCAGAGAATCGCGGCTCTGTGGGAGTTGCAAAAGTGGAGCTTACAAAAACCAGATCAGATTAGCTTGAAGTTGCTAATTGGGGCGCTTGAGGATTCGTCAGTACGAGTGCAAAAAGTGGCGTATTGGCTGCTGCGATCGCGCTCAGATTATCAGGCAACAGAAGCTTTGCAGCACTACAGTTTTTATCGTCTATTTGAATGCCTTCACATTTTGACAGGGCATCAGGCAGGAGTGACGGCGATCGCACTTTCGACTCGTCATTTTCGGTATCGCGATGATCAAGAGATATTAGTCACTGCCAGTCGAGATGGCGTGATCAAGGGATGGGATTTGCATACGCGAGAGGAGTTGTTTACGCTAAATGCGGGTACGACTGTATATGCACTTTTGCTAGATGCAGATCAAGATATACTAATTGCTAAATGCAAAAATCAATTGATCAAAGCCTGGAGTTTAAAAACAGAACAAAAGATAAAGCCGCCCGAAAAACAAATTAAAGGTATTACTTCGGTTACGGTAGATGGCAAACATTTAATCAGTAGTAGTCAACGCAACATCAAAATTTGGGATTTACAACAAGGGCGAGAAGTCTGTCTTTTGCAAGGACATTCCAGTCTTGTAACAGCAGTGGCGGTGAGTGAAGATCAATCTCTCGGAGCCAACCATAAAGGATCGCTTCTGATCAGTGGCAGCGAAGATAAAACGATTAGAATCTGGGGCATTGAGTTTTGAGTAAGTTTCTTTTGTTCTTCTTGAATTAAAACGTTCTAAAGAGTAAACAATAAAGATATCCCAATTCGTACAAGCCCTGCCGTTTGCCTGTATTGACGACGGAAGGCGAAACACGACGCTCATCGGTAAGGCTTGCTCACTAGAGCGATTGGTCGATTTCTTTACCCCACTCAAATCTCTCCATCCGTCAAGGGGGTTGAGCAATTACCACAGGGGAATGGTATCAGATCGACCCTGAATAAATGGGTCAAGCAACGAAGCGAAAAAATCTGTCAAACCTGACATCAAATTAATTCCAAAGCAGAAGCCAACTGCTGAATCTGATCAGACGTGTGGGTTGCCATAAGGGTGATCCGAATGCGGCTAGTGGGCACCGTTGGCGGACGGATCGCTGGGGCAAAAATTCCACAATCTTTCAGGGTTTGGGCGGCTTTTAGCGCAGTTTTGACATCGGGCAACTGTATGCAGAGAATTTGAGAATTGGATGGCAAAAGTTTTAGATGCGGTTGATCAGAGATTAATTTTTTGAGTAACGCTACGTTGTTCCAGAGTTGTTTTCTGCGTTGTGGCTCCTGTTGCACCAGTTCGATCGCGCTTATCGCCGCCGCCGTATCCGCGGGTGATAACCCAGTGGTATAAATCCAGCTTGGCGCACGATTGCGAAGAAAGTCAATTAGCGTTGCCGATCCTGTAATATATCCGCCTAGACTTCCGATCGCTTTACTGAGCGTTCCCATTTGGATCAGCGATCGTCCTCGACAGTCCAATTGTTCGACACAGCCCGCCCCTGATGAACCCATCACCCCCGTCGCGTGCGCCTCATCGACTAACACCATACAATCAAACTCGTCTGCCAAATTCAACAGTTCGGGCAACGGACAAATATCACCATCCATACTAAAAATAGTATCCGTGAGAATCAAACAACGTTGAAATTGAGAACGCTGCCGCTCTAAGTGATGTCTTAAATTCTGCATGTCAACGTGATCAAAATCGAGAATCGTGGCACCACTGACGATCGCGCCATTTCTCAAGCTCGAATGATTGTATTGGTCTGACAAAATTAAATCTCGTTTGCCTGTCAGAGCGGCGATCGCGCCCAAGTTTGCCAGATATCCAGAACTAAACACCAGCGCATCTTCGGTTTGTTTGAGATTAGCGATCGCGTGTTCGAGTTGACGATGTAAGGTTCGATGTCCCGTCACCAGTCGAGAACCTGTGCTGCCTGTGCCCCATTCTTTTGTCGCGTCAATCGCAGCTTGAATCAGGCGATCGTCTCCTGCCAATCCTAAATAATCATTGCTGGCAAAGTTGAGATACGATCGCCCCTCAATCTCGATCACCGCCCCCGGAAGACTGTCGATCGCTTGCGTTGATCGATGCCAGCCTGCTCGATGAATGGTTGCCAAAGACTGCTCAATCCAGGCATAGGGATCAGTCATGCTGCGGGCGGTTTTTCAGGCTCAATTTCTTCACTTTTGCCGCGCACGGGGGGCAGTCGATCGACCAGTCCCATATCAAACGCGACATCGGGCAGCTCGCCAGCAATATACTTTCCGGGTTGATATAGCTTGCCGGGCGTAAAGCACATTTGCCGTAGCTGCACCTCTTCGCCAGGGAGAAACATCAGCCGAGACATTCTACGTTCGATCGCCATTTTGACCTCCAAATTAACCGCTTAAATGCTAACGCCATTCGTCTGCATGTAGCTCAACAACCAGTTTGCCATCGTCGCCCGTCGCGTTTTGCGAGGAATCAATTCATCCACTTTGTAACCTGAAAAGCCAAGTTTTTCTTTGAGAAGCTGCTTATTTTGGGGAGGAATCGATCGCGTCAATTTCACTGTTGCCGGACGACTTTCAATAAAATTGGGCGGTTCTGGATAGGCGGTTTTCCATTCGACATCGACTTGAGAAGTGTCCCATTTTTCGACATCGCGATAGCCCAAATAATGCCACACCAAACGATTAACGGTGTCGTCATCGATCGTATCATTCAAAATCGCCCAAATCGTCTCTGTATTCAATTCTGGTAATGCAGCCATAGAATATTTTTTGACTAGTTGAAGAACGAAACTTTAATAGGACGTGAATTCGATGAAATCCCTCGCTGTGGCGATCACTCCAGGCAGCCCCCTAAATCCCCCAAGTTTGGGGGACTTTGAGCAAGAAATCCTGTCCGAAAGTCCCCCAGATTTGGGGGGTTGGGGGGCAGAAGCGTTAAATACCGAAGCGAAAAAACTCTATCGAATTCACGTTAATAGGAAACAAACACGAATTTAATGAAATTCTTCCCTTCGATTACAAATTCCTCAGCCCCCTAAATCTCCCCCAAGTAGGGATTTTGAACTAAAGCTAAACCAAAATCTTTAAATCAAAACTCTTCTCCTAAAGTCCCCCAAATTGGGGGGTTGGGGGGCAGAAGCGCTCAAAAACGAAGCAAAAGACCCAATTCCAAAAAAACCAAAACGCCCACACAATAATTATTTCATCCCTCCTCCCTCCTCCCTCTTCCCTCTTCCCTCTTCCCTCCTCCCTCTCTTCATTCCACCAACAGTCTCCACCCCGACCAGTGATAGCCAAAATTAAACCGTTTGGGATACAAAATTTCTGCCAAAATCTCTAACGAATCAACGAGACGAGGGCCCGATCGATTGAAGTATTGATTACCATCGGTCACATAAACTTGATAGGTTTGGGCGGCTTTGAGCGATGACCATCCGGGACGATGCGCCAAAACTGCGGCTTCTTGTTGAGTTCGCAAAATGTCTAATCCGCAGGGCATAAAAATGATCACATCGGGATCGGCTTTCAAAAAAGTATCCCAATCCAGCCACGGAGAATGCTTGCCGACTTCGCCAAACAACGGCCGCCCTCCGGCCAATTGCACCAGCTCGGGCACCCAATTTCCCGCAGCCATCAGCGGCTCAGTCCACTCAATACAAGCCACCGTCGGACGCTCATCTTCTGGCAAATCTTGAGTCCACTGTTGGCAGGCAGCAATCCTCTGGTGAAGGGACGCGATTGCCTCATCTGCCGACACTTCCAACGCATCGGCGACCCGCTGAATATCTGCCCACACATCCGCCAAAACGTTGGGCTGGAGCGAGATAATCTGGGGATGACTCTGAGTCAGGTTGGCGACAGCCTTTTCGACATCTGCCAGACTGACTGCACAGACTTCACACTGCGCCTGAGTGAGAATATGCGTCGGTCGCACGTTCTGCAACATTTCTGTATCGATCTGATAGACACTCAGCGCCGTTTGCAAAATGTGGTTAACTCGATCGTTGATCTCTCGGCTCGTCCCAAGCGGATTAAACTTTGGCTGCGTACAGATCGGCCGATTTTGAATATCTAGCGGATGGTCACACTCATGCGATCGCCCCACCAAATAATCCTTGAGTCCCAAAAAGTTTACAATCTCAGTCGCACTTGGAATCAGAGAAACTAGTCTCATTCGTTGTCCCTCATCTCACTCCACGTCTAGTGTAGAGGAATCAACTCAGAGAAAAGTAGAAGATTTAGCAGAAGATTTATATCTATCGTAATTTGGAAAGAAGGGATGGAATTGATTCGATCGCACGTTTTCATTTCTGGGCAAGTCCAGGGAGTCGGCTACCGTTTTTCTACTCAAAAGATAGCCACTCAATTGGGGCTAAACGGCTGGGTTCGCAATCTCCCCGATGGGCGCGTCGAGGCCGTCTTTGAAGGCGAAAAACAAACCATTGAGGCGATGCTGAAGTGGTGTGAAACTGGGCCGAGAATGGCGATCGTCCAGCATCTCGAAGTCCATTCTGAATCACCCGAACATCTCCAAGGCTTCCCGATCAAACGATGAGTGACGCTGAATAAATGTCGAATTTAGTGAATTCTGCGCTCCGGTTACAAATTCGGCAGCCCCCTAAATCCCCCACGAGTGAGGGACTTTGAGTAAAACTCTTGTCTTAAAGTCCCTTAGAATTGGCAGCTTGGGGAGTAGAAGATGTGAACACCGAAGCGAAAAAACTTCATCAAACTCACACTTTCTACTCATCCCTCCTCGCGAAGCGGATTACCCCAAAAGGGGAACAGATCATCGAAATTCTCCCTCATCCCTGCTTAGAATTTTGATTTGACAAATGTTGCCAATCGCTCTAGACCTCGCTCGATCGTCGTCATGTCAGTTGCGTAAGACAAGCGAATGTGGTCATCGGCGGCAAAGGCAATTCCTGGAATCACGGCGACTTGCTGTTCGCTTAATAACCCATCACAAAATTCAAGCGAAGATAGTCCCAGCTTGCTGATGTTGATGAATACGTAGAAGGCACCATTAGGCTTTACACAGGTCAAACCAGGGATCGCATCGATCAGCCCTAAAATCGCGAGGCGGCGTTCTGCAAAGGCGAGACGCATCTGTTCGACACAATCCTGGGAGCCTTCAAGCGCGGCGATCGCCCCATATTGAGCAAACGTACAAACATTTGAGGTGCTGTGTCCCTGAATCTTGGTCACGGCGGTAATGAGTTCTACGGGAGCCGCCAAATATCCAACCCGCCAGCCTGTCATTGAGTAAGCTTTGGCAAATCCGCTACTGATGATCGTGCGATCGAACACCTCCCGACTCGCCGCCCCAATGCTCAGATGTTCTGCCCCGTCATACAGCAGCTTTTCGTAAATTTCGTCCGAGACGACAAGAATATCGTTATCAACGACGACTTGAGCGATCGCTCTAATTTCATCAGGTGTATAGACAATGCCTGTCGGATTTGAGGGCGAATTGAGTACCAGCAGCCGAGTTTGAGACGTAATCGCATTTTGCAACTGATCGGGCGTGATTTTATATTGACTTTCTGCCGTCGTGGGCACGATTACCGGAGTCCCGCCAGCCAGCTTGACCATTTCGGGATAGCTCACCCAAAAGGGCGCAGGAATAATCACTTCGTCACCCGCCTCGATCAGCGCCATCATCAGGTTATAGAGCGAATGTTTGCCGCCGTTGGTGACAATGATGTTTTCGGGCTGGTAGTTGAGGTGATTGTCGGTTTGTAGCTTGTGGGCGATCGCTTCTCTCAGTCGGGGTTCTCCTGGTGCCGGGCCGTAGCGTGTTTTGCCCTGTTTGAGTGCGGCTTCTGCTGCCGATTTAATGTGTTCGGGCGTATCAAAATCGGGTTCTCCAGCGCTAAAACTGCAAACATCGATTCCGTCACGCTTCATGGCCTTTGCTTTTGCATCGATCGCTAAGGTCAAGGAAGGCGTAACTTGCCCCACACGTCCTGCCAATTTCATGTCAAACCTCAAAAAGTTACTGCGTTTTGCGTCCTGGTGTCTCAATAAAAATTCTCAAAGGCGCTGCACTCGCCCAGCCTTACCAAGCCCCAATTGGACTAAGCAAGAGGTCTTTTATGAAGTGTAGTCCAAGACTGAAACCTACGGAAACGGCACGATCGCAAAAAAAATGAGAAGGAGCCAGCTTTAAGTCTGAAGTTCATGACTTTACCGGATGCCTTCCCATTTTTATCAACCTGATCCATAGCGATTTCCTGTCAGTCTCAGTCTGTTTTTATCAAAGTAAAACAATACTCTGATAAGCGACCCGTGAATTTTATTCTGTAATCAGGTATACCTCAAAACGCTTAACTCTGCCGCCCGTTGTTAGGCGATCGTGACATCTGGCGAGAGATAGACATCTTGAATCTGATGAAACAACTTGATCCCTTCTTCCATTGGCCGCTGAAATGTTTTGCGACCTGAGATCAAGCCAGTTCCACCCGCTCGCTTGTTGACGACAGCCGTCCGAATCGCTTCCGCAAAGTCATTCTTACCCGATGCGCCCCCTGAATTGATCAGCCCCATCCGTCCTGAGTAACAATTCAACACCTGGTAGCGGGTGAGGTCGATCGGGTGATCGGTCGTCAGGTCAGAATAAATCCGGGCGTTGGTTTTGCCGTAGCTGTGTCCCGTTGCTTGGGCGATCGCGCCATAACCATTGTTCACTTCGGGCAGTTTTTGTTTGATGATGTCGGCTTCGATCGTCACGCCCAAATGGTTCGCTTGACCCGTTAGATCACCCGCTAGGTGATAATCTTTGTCTTGCTGAAACGCTGGATTTCTCAGATAGCACCAGAGAATGGTTGCCATTCCCAGTTCGTGAGCGCGAGCAAAGGCTCGACTGACTTCTTGAATTTGGCGGGTCGATTCGGGTGAGCCAAAGTAGATGGTTGCGCCGACTGCGACTGATCCCAGATTCCAGGCTTGCTCGACCGAAGCGAACATAATCTGATCAAACTGATTGGGATACGTCAGCAACTCATTGTGGTTGAGCTTGGTGATAAAGGGAATGCGGTGAGCATATTTGCGAGAAACACTGCCCAAAACGCCCAACGTCGTCGCAACTGCATTACAGCCTGCCTCGATCGCCAGTTTGATAATACTCTCGCTGTCAAAGTAAATGGGATTGGGCGCAAACGATGCCCCAGCAGAATGCTCAATCCCCTGATCAACGGGCAAAATCGAGAGATAGCCAGTATTGCCCAACCGTCCAAACGAGTAAAGTTGTTGGAGACTTCGCAACACCTGGGGAGAACGATCGCTGATACTAAAAATGCGATCGACAAAATCGGGGCCCGGTAGATGCAGTAAATCTTTAGAAACTTTTGCCTTGTGGGTCAGCAAATCTTCGGCTTCATCACCCAGCCAGGACTCGATCGACTGAGGTGCAGAGAGTGTAGCGGTCATTGCACAAAACCTCTATAGAAGGGATGAGGGATGAAGGAGAACTTCGATGATCTGTTCCCCCTTTGGGGGTAATCCGCTCCGCGAGGAGGGATGAATCAAACCCTTCAAGCCTTCTTTAATCTAGCGTCTGTGTAGAATTTTGCTTGCGTCTTTAGTCAGGAAAACAGCCAAGATAGAAAGATTCGGTTTGGGGTTGTCTTGATGAAGGTGCGATCGGCGTGGGTGACTTTAGCGGCAACAGATTTTGAGCGATCGCTTCAGTTTTACCGCTCTCTTTTGAATCAAGATCCGATTTCTCAGATTGCTAACACTTACGCTGAGTTTGCGATCGCAGGCTTACGACTCGGAATCTACAAACCCAGACCTAAAGAACTGTTGTTGTCAGAAGTAACCGATCGCTCCTTTCCCATTCTCAGCTTTTGTTTGGAGGTTGAAGATTTGCAAGTGGCGATCGCCCATTTATCTGAGTTGAATTGTCCCCTTGGAGAAGTCATCACCGCCGCCCACGGGCAAGAAATCTATGCTTACGATCCCGATGGCAATCGCTTGATCTTCTTTCAGCCTGCATAAATTCCGAAATCAAGACTGAATTAATAGGAAGGATTGAGAACGCTGGACTCCTGGCAGGTAACTCGAAGAGATCAATCTTGCTTTTGTGTGAGTTTGATAGAAGTTTTTTCGCTTCGATGTTTGAATCTTCTGCCCCCCAACCCCCCAATTCTGGGGGACTTTAAGACAAGAGCTTTGGTTCAAAGTTTTCTGCTTGGGGAGATTTAGGAGGCCGTGGAAGATTTAGGAGTCCGTGGATTTGTAGCCGAGACGAAGAAGTTCATAAAACTCAACGCTTCTAATCTCTAGAACCTACATCCTGAGAAGGATTTGAAGTTTGTGAGAAATTGTTACATAGATTAATACTCGTTTAATATAGTCTTTGAGAAGGGTGAAGGAAAATTATGGAACAAACCACACGACTTGATTTAGTCACATTCTTAAAAGAAGAACTCGCACTGCCTGCCCCCGCGATCGACCTTGCTCTGCGCCAATCTCAGCAAAATACGACCGTGCTGCCGATGATTTTGTGGCAATACGGTTTGGTCACGCTAACTCAGCTTGATCAGATTTTTGATTGGTTAGAAAAGCTTTGAGTTCACGGCTCAGACGACTTTACACTCTAATAATTCACCGAATACATCCGCCCATTGCGAATTTGCACGACGGGATGGTTTGACAGCCGAATCAAACTTTCGTCATGAGTCGTGACAATGACTGTAATCCCAATTTGATTGAGCTTTTTGAGAATTTTGATCACCTGCCACGAGTTGTCAGGGTCAAGGTTTCCGGTTGGCTCGTCGGCTAAAAGAATGGGAGGTGTGCCCACGATCGCCCGTGCAATACTCACCCTTTGCTGCTCTCCGCCCGACAACTCTTCAGGAAAACACTCCGCTTTGTGTGTCAGCCCCACCATTTTGAGAGCAGGCTGTAGCCGTCGATGAATTTCCTTGCGCGTGTAGCCCTGCGCCCAGAGAACAAACGAAATATTCTCCGTCACCGTCCGCCGTGGAATCAGCTTGTAGTCTTGAAACACAATCCCAATCCGGCGGCGCAAATGAGAAAGCCGATCGCCCCGCAGTTTGGTCAGCGAATCTTGATCCACAATCACTTCACCTTGCGAAGCCCGCTCCTCTCCATACAAAAGTTTAAGCAAGGTTGACTTTCCAGAACCAGACGGGCCCGTAATGAATAAAAAATCGCCCCGCTTCACAGTCAGATTGACCTCGATTAGCGCTTGACTGCCGTTGCGATAAAGCTTGCTAACATTGCGTAATTGAATAATGCTCTCAGCCGTCTGAGTCTGGCTAACGGGACGATCGCTCAAAACCTGTGTCATAAAATCATTGCTCCAGTTTCTTGCTGACCGGATTTTTTTGGGTAAATCGATAGACGATCGCTCGCCAAGCAAACTTAGGTAAAGCCAGCATTCGTCGCCAGCGCCAGGGTTCTTGATAGAGCCGATAGAGCCATTCCAGGTGATTGTCTGCTAACCAGGCAGGGGCGCGCGATTTGGTGCCAGCCCAGATATCAAAACTGCCGCCCACACCAACCCAGACCGCATTGGGGCAGAGGTGACGATGTTGAGCAATCCACAATTCTTGACGTGGCACGCCCAACCCCACAAAGATTAAACGAGGTTGCAGCGTTTGTAACATTTCCAAAAAAATCGGCTCCTCTGCGGGGGTGAGATAGCCGTGTTGAGTGCCCACGATCGCTAATCCTGGCATCTGTTTTTGTAGAACTTGGGCCGCTTGCTCTGCGACACCCGGAGCGCCTCCATAAAAGAGGACTGACCAATGGGAGGGGTGAGGCGTGAGGCGTGAGGAGTGAGGAGTGAGGGATTGAAGGTCGGTGTTAAATCGGGCGGATTGTTTAAGCAGAGCTTCTGATAGCTCAATACCTGGGCAGCGGGTGACTTGTTTGCCGTGAAGTTTGAGATAGAGCACCACACCGGCCCCATCGGGGATGACCAGTTCTGCATGGTGAATGATCTCGGCCAGCGGGGGATTGTATTCGGCTTGCATGGTCATCTCAGCGTTGAGCGTTACCACATGACAGCCTTTTTGTTGATGTAGCCGATCGACCAACCACCCTGGATAGTCATCTACTAAATGAATTGGCAGACCCAAAACCGATAGTCCGGCTGACATTGTTTTGCTCACGGTTTTGCTCACGATCGTGTCTCATCTCAGGCTTCTCAGGCAATGGATTATAGCCCAAGATCAGAGTAGAACGATCGCTTTGTGGTTGAAGGATAAAAGATGGTGAGAATCGCTTCTATCAATAGAGCACAACGATCGAGGGATTCTTTGAGCGATCGACGTAAATTCAGACGTGAATTCAATAAAAAAATTTTGCTTCGGTGTTGAAATCTTCTGCCCCCACCCCCCAATTCTGCTACCGTGTACACACAAGTCGTTGTCGCTTCGTTTCAGGCGGCTTCAGCCCCCTAAATCCCCCATTCTGGGGGACTTTGACCAAGGAAAGATTTCCAAAGTTCAAAGCCAGGACGACGGCTCAAAGTCCCCCATTTTTGGGGGATTTAGGGGGCGAAGGATCTCAGCAATGACAGTTCGATCGACGTGTGTGTACACGGCAGCAATTCTGGGAGACTTTAAGGCAAGAGCGGTTCATTTCAAAGTCCTTCACTTGTGGGGAATTTGGGGGGCTGACCCGATTCACAACCGAAGCGAGAAATTCCATCCAATCCAGACCTGACTAAGGATCACAGGTTGCCGGAACTGTGGATGTATTGGGTTTGGTACACAGTGGCCCCAGACCAGCCGGAAGAACGGGACGAGTGATAAATGCTAGAGGGCCAGCTTTCTGTTCGCCGTTGAAGGGAGTCGGTTTAGACGGGTCAAATCCACAGTCCTTAGCGTCTTCAGGATTGTTGAACCAGAACCCTAGATGAAATGTTTTGGTCGGTTTGAGACCAACCGCAGAATCAAACCCAAAAATCTGATCCAAAAGAATTGTCTTAACTGTCGTATTGCCAGGTCGCAGATCTGACTGATACCAGACGAGTCCAAAGCCTTTGAAGTTGGGATCGAGACTACCGTCGGCAAGTTGTAGACTGTTCTCAAGCGAAAACAAATCAAATTGAAGACCCGGCTTAAAGCCTTTGAGCGTCACTTTCATCGTGTCGTTGCGACTGCCCCGTGTCACCGCCACATCAACAGTTGGAGTCACGTAGGGATCAGCCGCCATACACTTCACAAACTGCTGGACTGGATAAAGCTGAAACTTGACCTCTGGCACTTCTTGAGCCTGAACCTGGTAACTTAGGGTCGTAGCAGCGATCGCCAAAAAGCTAGTCGTCAAGGCAGCGCTTCTTTTCAATATGGGGGGTAGATGATACGACATGGAAACCTCTTAAGATGAATTGAACTAAGTCAAACTTCGTGACCAGAGGATTACACGTCGATCGGTTTACGTTTATGCAGCGGTCTTTTGCAGGTGACTGAAAGAGATCACGCCCCCCAAAAACAATTTCTTGAATGTTATAGTTTCAGGATTCCATAAGTACCGTTATGTGCCCTTCTAAATCACCCTTTGACATCGCAGAAAAGGCGGGACGGCTCCACAAAACTGAGTACTCATCCCGCATAGAATTTGCGAAAAGTTATGCGTTTGCAATTTGTGTAGGGTCGGCTTGCTTGTGCATGGGATTAAAGTAGGTGAGGAGAATTGGATTGCGATCGGGGCCTATTTTGACTTGAGTCCCATGACGTAATAGGTAGCCCTCTCTGGTTGTGACGCGGGTTTCATTCACGAAATTACCATTAGCGCTAGGAGTTTCTTGATCACCATCGTAGAGACGGTAGTCTGATCCTTCTTTGCGAAGGACGGCATGGTGTCGAGAGATTAAGCTCCAACTGTTGGGAATCTCAAAATTTGACCAGTCTGAATCTCGTCCTAGATGGTAGACCTCTTCTCCTAAATAAAACTGAAGGTCTTGATCTTTGTAGCTAAATTCAATAAATGGTTTGAGATTTACTTTGGTTGGGTCAGGATTGCCAGGACGAGTTTTGGGACGGTTATCGTTGTTGGTACGATCAAAAGAATCAGCTTCAGGCGGGTGAGAGACTAGCTGTAATTGGGGCGGACGACGTAAGAGAAGGTAGGCGATCGTCGGAATCCCCAGCAAACCCACCCCAGCTAGCAATATCCAAGGTAATAGCGGGTTGTCTGGGTGCAAAGCCGATTCTGCTTGATTCTTTTGAATCTTTGTGGCAATCTTTGAGTACTGTGGAAATAAAGATTGGACTTGTTTAAGTAATGCATCCGCTTGCGAGTATTCTCCTTTCCAGAAAGAATCTAGCGCACTGCGATATTTTTGAGAAGTTTCCCCCTGATTATTGGGAACATTAATAAACCCTTTAATTGTGCGTGCAGGAGTGGCAGTCGTGTAGCTACTACCAACACCAGTTACCATTCCAAGGACTTCACCATTCGCATTCAGTACTGGGCTGCCTAACATACCGTACTGCAATCTTTGATCAATCAGTAGGGTAGTGATATTGTCTTGGGTTGGTGTACTCGAAATAGATCTGTCTGAAATACTCGAATCCAGTTGCCTTTTTTCATTTAAAAAGTTTCTGACAAACTCCAATTCAGTTTTTTTTCTGTTAGCTCTGGCCTTGTCTGGATCAAATAGCTCTGCATCTGGGGCATAGCCAAATACCCATACACTACCCTGAAGTCCTGCTGGATCAGAGTCAGCAAACTTCAGTGCAGGTGCATTTGTAACATTAACCTTGATGAGCGCAACATTCTCGCTTTTCGTTCCCGTTCCGCTAACTGATTTAAGGGTAAAGGGAAGTCTTTCTCCGCCCGAAAAAATAACATCACTAGAGTATTGGATGGCTTCATCTTCTAGCTCAATTACTTTTCCGTTTCCTGGTTCAGCTACTCCCCTGTCCATCAAAGATTTTTTAATGTCTTCCCTCTCCCCAGTAGTAAGCTCCCTTTGCTTATCCTTGTCTGGAACTGTAATGCCTTTAAGAATACTATCTATCAATTTACTTCTACATTTTGCCCTATCATCAAATTGTTGAGCAAACTGCCCCAAAACTGCACTTGTTACAAGATATCCATCCGGGTTGATAAAGTAACCCGTTCCCAAGTAATAACCATCTGATTCGTTTGTAGGGTAGTCGCCTCTAACTTCTTCATTAGGTTTATCTGGCTTTTCCCTTTTTGTAGGATAATAATAGTACTCGGCAAAGCAGGCTACTGCTACACGAACCACTGCTGGTTCAGAATACTCTCGAAGTTTCTGTTTTAGATCTGGTTGTTGCGGTTTTTGAGTAAAAAGTGATTGAGAACAAGCCGTTAACAAAAGAACTGGGGCAACAAACGGGAAACGAAATTTCTTGGGCATGATGATATCTCCAAATTGTGATGGTGCAACCTTCGGAGCTTGCAATTCGTAACTTTTCGTCTACTAGAGCTATTCTTTTCATCATCTACTGAGAATTTCTCTGTATTATATGTTGTTCAACAAAATTTAAGAAATGCACCAGTAATTTTAAGTTGTACTCAGCAGAGATTGCCATCAAAATCTAGCAATCTTTGCCTTCTGTTAGCGAGTCAGAAGAGAGTCTGTAGTTCTTAGAAGGGTGTACTAAAATAACCATAACGCTTGAGCATTTGTCGATACCATGAAAGATTTTTTCATCAGCTACACGGGCGAAGATAGAGCTTGGGCGGAATGGATTGCCTGGACTTTAGAGGAAGCAGGATACTTGGTGGTGATTCAGGCATGGGATTTTCGACCAGGCGGCAATTTCGTACTAGACATGCAGCGCGCAATGGCTGAAGCGAGTCGTACGATTGCTGTTCTATCACTACTCTATTTGCAAAAACCTTTTCCACAGTCGGAGTGGGCCGCCGCTTTTGCTCAAGACCCAACTAGCCAAGAGCGAAAGCTTCTTCCAGTGAGAGTTGAGGACTGCAATCCACCCGGAATACTGAGGCAGATTGTCCATATAGACATCTTTGACTGTAATGAAGCAGAGGCACAGCAAAGGCTGCTATCAGCCGTGAAAGACGGTCGTATGAAACCTCAACTAAAACCCATCTTTCCAGTACCTCAACTAAGACCCAGCTTTCCAGGCAAAGTATTTGAGCAGCGACAAGTCCCAGAGCGTGTACCATTTCCAACAGATCGTTCAACAGAGCTGGAAAGACCACCGAAGCCTCCTAAGAGAAAAGTTATAGATTGGATATCGCTGGGGTTGAAATGTGTTAATTGGCTGCTTTGGCTTGGGATTGGGAATATCGTCTTGGCATCTAACAGTCGGGGGCAAGCTGAAAATATAACCCTCACATTTGCCATGCTTGGTATTCTGGCCGGAGCCATTGATGGATTAGTTACAGGACTTGCATTACAGCGTAGCAACTCTTCCATTCAACGACAATCTTTTTTCCTGTTAGTCACAGTTGGAGGAGCGATCGTAGGGACAATTTGGGCATTTGCAGGCCATCAAAAAAGTAATCCCCTCACAGGTACAGAAGTTACAGTTTTTGCAATGTTCCTTGGTGCAATGTTCTGTGAAGTGACAGTTTGGGTAATCGGTCAAAAATTACTCAAAAACTAAGTCACTTCACACAAGACATTCACTCCTTCAAAGGTTCTGTGGGTGTATTGTCCTCAATTGCCAACGCATTAGATAGCTGTTCTAGTACTTCTTGACCATTGCTCTTAGGTTGCAGGGTAAATAGTAAGCCGTCATAAGGTGAAATATCTCCGCAGCCACCAGCCTCCTTAGTCGTAGCGCAGATAACAACCTGTCCGTTCAGCTTGCCACTGGTGAGGTAGACTAACTGGTTAGCTTTGTTGTATTCTTCAAATCTTGCAGAGACTTGCTTGCATCGCGTTTGGGGGTCAAATCCCTTGGCATTAAATGCTGTCGAAGTCCAAAGGATTACTCCCAACTCACGGTTGTTCAATTTAGCAATGGTTTTAGGAGTTCCGTTGTCGCTGCCACAAACAAACGTTAGCTGCCCCAATTTATTCAGTTTCTTTGTTCCCTGGCTCTGGTTCATTGTACTAGGGGTACGGGGAGCATCTTCAGGAGGGGAAACGGAAACTGGGGCATCTTCTGCTGAGGTACTAGGCTCAGAGGTACTAGATTCATAAGTTGACGCAACCTCAACTGGCGCACTGATCACTTCCGATGATGTAGATGCAACACTTATCGGTTGAGGTCGCTGGGTAGGTTGCCTCACTACTGTTGGTGTGGAGACAGGTTCTGGCGTGTCGGGAGTTGGTAGTACTGGCGCTTTTTGAGAGAGTAGTTCTGAGTCAGGAGTTGGTAATACTGGAATTCGTTCGGGTTGCTGAATTTCAGGTACCGTACTGGCTGGTTGAGCAGGTATGGAGGGTTCAGTCGTTGTCTGAGGACTAGCTTGCGAAGTTAGAATGTCCTTGCTAGATTGCAATTCCGCCGCCATACTCTGTTGACTGGTCAAACTGAGGAAACTTAAAGTTCCTAACAATACAAGAAAATAATGGTTCCAAAGCTTCATCTTTTTTCCCTAGTTCAGTTATGCGAAATCTTTTACAACTTGCAAGCATAGATTCTTTCAAATCTGCGGTCTCTTGCATCCCACCAAGCAAATTTTGCAGGTAGCTGTCCGGGAGGAGGGCTTTTAAAGTTTGGCTCTTTGTCGTAAATAACGGTCTTTTTACTACCGCTGTACCTTGGTGTAACTAACCATTTTCCTGACGCATCTCTCCAACCCACTCGGACTTGATAAGCCAGTGGAACTTCTTTTGCCTCAATTAGCATTTTCTTTTGTACACTAAACCCTTGAGTTCCCCCAGTAGCATCAACCCAGAGTTTATCGATCGCTTGCAAATCACTACAAGGAAACTGCTCCCACTCTTGCTGATCAAAACGACCCTGCTCCTTTGACTTTTGCCCTGCGCTCTCCAGCATTAGTTTGTAGGTTGCTTGATCGGCTGCTTTGAAATCTTTCTGCTCTAAAGCTTGCTTCAATTCCTTAAAGGGATCGTTATCAACTTGTTCAGTAGAAGGTTTGTCAGAAGGCTGATTAGAGGGAGCGGACTCAGGGGTAGGTTGAACTATAGGACTCGATTCAACCGTAGGCTTAGGCTTGTCTGCCTGCGAAACTAAAATGGGTTGTGAGGTTAAAACACCTTTACTTGTCTGTGCTTCTACATGAGCAACTAAACCATTGCTCAAGCAAATTGAAGCTATCGTTCCAAGAGAAACAATCGAGAAACCGATGCTTGATTTCATTACTTTTCCACCAGTCTAAGGAAGCAGTACAAATTATTTAACTGGATAGCTAGTTGAGGGAAACTACCATGCCAATGGGTGAGACAAGACAAGACTATCAAGAAGCCAACTTAACCTTCCTAAAGTTGCTTTTTTGATACCTCACTTCCCTACAACTTGATCGGCTAGACTTTGCAACTTATGCTTCGGAGCTTGCGAATTTCAGAACGCAACATGACAATACCACACTACTGAGTAGTAATACGTAGCTTTTTCGCTCGATCGTATAATTTAAGAATTTCTTAAAGTTTACAAGCATAGATTCTTTCAAATCTGTGATCCCTTGTATCCCACCAAGCCAGCTTTGCAGGTAGATGACCAGGGGGAGGATTTTGGAAATCGGGTTCTTTTTCGTAAACCACAGTCTGCTCAACTGGTTGATATTTTGGTCTAACTAACCACTTCTCTGTTTCATCTTTCCAACCTACTCGGACTTGATAATCCAGTGGAACTTCTTTTGCCTCAATTAGCATCTTCTTTTGCACACTGAACCCTTGAGTTCCCTGAGTCGCGTCACGCCAAAGCTGATCGATCTTTCCAAGGTCAGGGCAGGAAAAGTTATTCCACTCATTCTCTTCAAACCGTCCCTGCTTTTTGGATTGAGAACCTGCAATCTCTAACATCAGTTCATAAGTAATTTGATCCGCTTCTTTCAAATCTTTTTTTTTCAAAGCTTCCTCTAAATTGATGTAGCCTTCTTTTACCCTCTGGGGATCGCCTGATGGTTGAGGAGTTATTGGTGCAGATGATCCTGGACTTGTCGAAGGAGATGCCGTAGGAGGCGGGTTGACACCAGGAAGTGAGATAATGTTTCCAAGAACAACCATTAGAAGACTCGCTGCAACTGTCCCTCCTGCAACCTTAATTAGTCTCCAATTAAGAGGTTTAGGTTGTAATTCTTGAACCGCTTTTGATGCCTCAGTTGCTGTTTGATAACGGTCTGCGTAATTGACTCGCACCATTTTATTCAGCACTTTAGCCAGCTTTGGGCTAACAGTTGCCAGGTGTTGCCAAGCAAATTCTCCAGTCTTGGAATCGGTTTTCAAATCCTTGGGATGAACTCCTGTGAGTGCTTGAATTGCAATCATGCCAAGGGCATAAAGATCACTATTCAACTTGGGATCACCTCGTTCTTGCTCAGCAGATAAATAACCATAGGTTCCGGCTACAATCGTTCGATTTTTTGGTTCCTGGCTTCCCGTTTCCACAATGCCTTTTTTGACGACACCAAAATCAATCAACACGAGCTTGCGATCGGACTGCCGCCGCATCAAATTATCTGGCTTGATATCTCGATGAATCACTCCCTGCTGATGCACAATCTTCAAAACACTCAGAACCTCAGTTAAAAGCTGAATTACTTTGCTTTCCTGCCAACGATGATTTGCGGGTAATTCAACACTTAATGGGTGCCCAACAATTAATTCCTGTACCAAATAAAACTCTTGATTTTCCTCAAAGGAAGCTAATAATTGGGGAATTTGATCCTGCTTCCCCAGTCCTGCCAGTGTTGCCGCTTCTCGGTCAAATAGTTGTTTAGCAGACTCTAGAAAAACGGGATCACGATTGGCAGGTTTAAGGTGTTTAACCACACACCGAGGTTTAAATCGGTTGTCAAGATCTTCAGCAATGTAGGTTTCGCCAAAGCTGCCCTGTCCCAATTCTTCGATAATTCGGTACCGTCCTCTTAATACCTGACCTATCATGGATGACTTAATCGATCATCGTTTTCTGAACTTCTCATAACATACACAACTTAATCGTTGTAATTTTTGGAGGAAAAAGTACTTAAACTTTAACACTCTATTCGATTTTAGCCATCATTAAGACTCATGCGAGTACAACGCTCAAGTGATTTTTCTCTTTTCTGAATTACAGGGCTGCGGAGCTGATTCATCAGAGATAGAGCAAAAGAGATAAAGCCAATCTTTGACTCGGTGGAACAATTGTTCACAAAGAGGGACACACGCAATGAAAGTATTTAGGCGAATTCTGTTGTTTTTGGTGACGGTCGGCTTGCTGATTGGGCTGTATTCACCCTTGCGGGGATGGGCGGTGCAAAAAGTTACGCCTCGTCCCAATCCACAGGAATTAAAGCAGGCCCTCGATCGCAAAGACATCCCAGCGGCCATTCGACTCGTAGAAACAGGCTGGAAACAGCAGTACGAAGATTATTACCAAGGGCGATTGACGAGCCAACTTTTAGAAGCCGACGCGATCGCTCGCACATTAGGCAGACTTTCGAGTGAAACGGGCAAACGATCGGCGCTCTTTTACATGATTCCGACTCCGACGGCTCTGGAGTTAATTTTGGTATCACCGGGGGCGGCTCCCATTCATCGTCGCGTTTCGGCTGCCAATCGCACAGTGTTGCTGCAAGTGATGCAAGAGTTTCGGTTGGGTGTGGTCAATCGTGAGAGCGATCCGGGTGACTATCTTCCGGCGGCTCGTCAACTTTATAATTGGATGATTGCCCCACTAGAGTCCGAATTAAGGGCACAGCGCATCGATCACCTGATCTTCTGTTTGGGAACTGGTCTGCGGAGTGCGCCTTTAGCAGCCCTGTATGATGGACGACAATTTCTGATTGAGAAGTACAGTTTGGGGATTATTCCGGCGTTTAATCTGCTCGATCGTCGAGCCGCCTCCCTAGCAGGAACTCAAATCTTGGCGATGGGTGCATCAGAATTCAAAAATCAAGCGCCGCTGCCTGCTGTACCAGTTGAGCTTTCTGCCATTACGGGCAATCTTTGGCGAGGTAAATCGCTGCTCAATCAAGACTTTACGCTGGCTAATCTCAAAGCCCAACGCGCTGCGACTCCCTTTGGCATCATTCATCTCGCCACTCATGCAGAATTTTTGCCCGGCGAGGCAGACGAGTCTTATATCCAATTTTGGGATTCTCAACTGAGAATTGATCAGGTTAGGTTTCTCAATTTGCGCGCTCCCGCCGTGCAGTTGTTGGTGTTGAGTGCTTGCCGAACGGCATTGGGCGATCCGCGGGCAGAGTTAGGGTTTGCGGGGTTTGCAGTCCAGTCGGGAGCGCAGGCGGCGATCGCCAGTCTCTGGTCAGTCAGCGATGCGGGGACGCTGGTTTTGATGAGTGAGTTTTATCGTCATCTCAAGACGGCCCCGATCAAGGCCGACGGTTTGCGGCAGGCTCAACTTGATTTGTTGAAAAAGCGGGTAAATCTAAAAACGAGTGTGGCAATGCAAGCGAGAGGCGTGAGGTTGCCGTCTGAGCTAGAAGGGTTTGCGACAACCGATTTGTCTCACCCTTATTATTGGGCAGCGTTTACGGTAATCGGGAATCCGTGGTGAGAGGGACGAGTTTCGATGATCTGTTCCCCCTTTGGGGGTAATCCGCTTCGCGAGGAGGGATAAGGGATGTTATGCCGGGATTCTCTCTGCCCCCGTTAATAAAGACTACCGTGTACACACAAGTCCGGAATCGCTTCGTTTCAATCGGCTTCAGCCCCC
>NZ_JBJPHU010000221.1:0-4538 GCF_052939515.1 Phormidesmis sp. 146-33 | reverse complement strand
GGGGCGAAAAGATGGACACTTCCCACAGATTCATCCCTCCAATCAGCAACGCCTGCTGGAGAAGCCGATCCTCGCCATTTTTATTTAATGCCTCTAACTAAATTGATAATGGCATTAACTAAGTCTTCTGGCTCGACAGGCTTGGTGAGATGTTGTTGAAACCCGGCTTGCAGCGATCGTTCCTCATAAGTGATGCTTGCGTAGGCAGTGAGAGCGATCGCCGGAATTTGTCCCTCTGGTCGGGTTCTCATCTGCTGCACTAACTCGTAGCCATTGCCCCCTGGCATCGCAATGTCGCTCACCAAAATGTCGGGTCTGAATTTAGACAAGCACTCTAGCGCTGAAACCCCCGATGTTGCAGACTGTACTTCGGCTCCAGACTCTTCTAAAACAAAAGTAATTAAATCCAGCATGTCTGGCTCATCATCGACGATGAGAATGCGAACCCCCGCCAATGAAGTGTCAGCAGGTCGATCGTTTGGCGATTTCTGTGCTGAGTCTTCAAGCTTTGGAAGCTGTACCGTAAACGTCGATCCCTGTCCGATACCGGGACTTTCTACGGTGATGGTTCCTGAATGGAGATCGACCAGGTGTTTGACGATCGCCAATCCCAGCCCCAATCCATCTTTTGACCCTGCATTTTGCTGACCCTGCTGAAATCGCTCAAAGATCAACGGCAAAAACTCAGGCGCAATCCCCTTTCCGGTGTCGTGAATGCGAATCTGTACGCGAGACTCAACTTGCTCTAAGCCAACGGTGACTCGTCCCGCGTGGGGCGTAAATTTGATCGCGTTAGTTAACAGGTTGACGATGATTTGCTGAAGCCGATTTTCGTCACCAGAGACTTGAGCCGTGGGCACTTTTTGGAGTTTTAGCTCGATCGCTTTGGCGGCGGCTGACGGACGCACAATATCGATCGCGGCCTCCATGACTTCGGCGAGATCTACAGGAGCCAAATTGATCTGCAACGTGCCCCTGACCATGCGGGAGATGTCGAGCAAATCTTCGATCAGACGGATCTGCGTTTGGGTGTTGCGTGAGATGGTTTCCAGAGCCTTTGTGGTGGTTGCTGGATCAAAGGTGCGAGTTTGCAACAGGTTGGCCCAGCCCATAATCGAGTTGAGGGGCGATCGCAGTTCGTGAGCGATCATCGCGACAAATTCATCTTTACTGCGGTTGGCGGCTTCGGCTTCTTCGCGGGCGGTTTGGGCATCGGTGAGCAAGCGATCGCGGTCTGCTTCGATCCGAATGCGATCGCTAATGTCGGTAGAAATTCCGCAAATAGCATAGGTCACGCCTGCTTGATCCAACAGCGGAAACTTGACAGCCACATAGGTATGAATGCCATCGTCTAGCGGAACTTTTTCTTCTAAAGTCAAAGCCGTCCCCGACTCTAGAACTTGTTGATCATTGAGCCGCAACGCATCTGCAACTTCTTGAGAAAACAGGTCATAGTCAGTTTTGCCGCAGGCCCACTCGTTTGTAACGTGAAACAGTCGCTCACACTCGTGATTTATCAGCAAGTAACGCCCCTGCAAATCTTTGATAAAAATGGCAGCATTAGAGTTGTCAATCAGGGCTTGCAGGCGTTGTTCACTTTCTCTTAGTGCGGCTTCTACTTGTTTGCGATCGGTGACATCTCGACAGGTAATCACCCCGCCTGTGATGTTTTGATTTGCGTCTACTACCGGAAACCCACTGATACTAATCCAGCGCCCTTCTAAAGTGGGATCACGACGGACAAACACTTCGACATCTGTGGCATGTTCTCCTTGCATCGCCCGATATAAGGGAAGCTGTCGATCGGGAAAAAGGGTTTGTTGATCGGGTAAAAAGAGTCCGTAGGTGCGTGACCATTCATCGGACGATCGCTCATTGGTGAGTCGCCCAAAAATCCGTTCGGCTGCCTGGTTAAACAACACAAACTCGCCGCGGGGATTGGCCAAAATCAAGCCGTCTCCGATGCTTTCAATGATCAGTTGTAGCAGGTTAGTTTGTTCTTGCAGCGCGGCTTCGGCTTGCCTGCGTTCGGCTTCAAGCTGTACCCTTTCGCTGATGTCGCTCCAATAGACAGCAACGCCTTCGGGTGAAGGATAGGCGCTGACTTCGATGTGCAGACCCAATGAGGGCGCAAACCCGTCGAATTTGACCGGAATCTGCTCCGCAAACGCACGATGAAGCTCTCGATAAGTCGGCGAATTAGTTTCTACCTCGGCGGGAAATAGCTCCCAAATCGATCGCCCCAGCAGATCGGCTCTTGGTCGTCCTAAAAATTGCTCGGCGGCGTGATTGACATAGGTGTAGCACCAGTCAGAATCCAGGGCGATGAAGGCATCCGTAATGCTTTCTAAAATGCTACTGATCCGTTGATTTGCGGCTTGTAGGGCGAGTTCGGCTTGTTTGCGATCGGTGATCACTTCTGAGAAGATAATAATGCCGCCAATTTCATTGGTATCTGTCCGCCACGGGTGAATTTCCCAGCGCACCCAGTCTACTGATCCATCCGCACGAGGAAACGCATCTTCTTCACAGGTTTCGACCGCTCCCGCGAGACAGCGCTGATGAATGGCTTTCCAGCGATCGGGCAATTCAGGAAAAACCTCGTAGTGCGATCGTCCGATCAGATCTTGACCTGTTAATCCATAGCTCGTAAGCCAACGATCGCTGACCACGATGTAATGCATCTCGCGATCGAACATGGCCACCCCAGCAGGGGCGTGTTTCACAAATAGCCGCAGTTGTGTTTCTTGTTGCCGTAGGTGATCTTCTGACTGTTGCCGTTCCGATTCTCGACGTTTTGCGTCTGTGATATCCATAAAGGCTGCCACACATCCGCGCACGGCTCCCTGTTCATCAAACAAAGGCACCGCATTCACCCACCAGTCAAAGGTTGCTCCGTCCGATCGCACTAGTTGAATCTCAACATCTTGCACGGCTTTTCCTTGAGCGGTTGCCTGCTGCATCGGCAAGTCTTGGGGGGGAATTTCTTCACGATTGCGGAGTTGTCTAAAGGGCAGCGTTTCGGCTTGTTCTCCACTGGCAGAGACGTTGGCATCCGAGGGCACCGAGAGCATCGATTGAGCAAACTGATTGGCGCGAATCACTTTACAGGTTGGGTCGTCTGCGATCGTAATGCCCACCGGAACCGCATCCAGAATCGTTTGCAGTTCATCAACTCGTCGGTTGAGTTCTCGGTTGAGTCGTTGAATTTCTATCTCTGAAGCCTTGCGATCGGTAATATCCCGAAAGTAAGCTCCCAAGCCGTCTGTGTGAGGATAAGCATGAACTTCAAACCAGTTGCTAGTTGGCTCATAACAAACTTCAAGCGTCACCGCAACCTGCTCACTGACTGCTCGTTGATATTCCTGCTCAATCGCTTGACCCACTAGCGAAGGAAAAACTTCCCAATGCGATTTGCCCAGAAATGCTTCCGGTTCTAGACCCGCCAGTTGCAAAATTACTTGCGCGGCGGCTCGATTTGCATAGGTAATTCGCCAGCCGCGATCGAGGGTCACATACGCATCGGTCATACTTTCCCAAATGGTTGTGATCCGTTGGTTGGTTTCCCGCAGCGCTAATTCGGCTTGTTTGCGTTCCGTGACATCTCGCCAAGAAGCGACAAAGCCATCTCCTAATTTGCTAACGTGCAGATCGTAGGCTCTTGTCAAAAGCTGTGCTCCAAACAGGTCGGAGTAGATCAAGTCCTCTCGAATCAGGGGGTCTCCGGTCTCGACGACTCGGCAATATGCCTCAAACAGCCCCACGTCACGATGAGAAGGAAAGGCTTCACACAGCGCTCTACCGATGTCAGCGATCGTCATTCGATTGCTCTCCAGGGCGGCTGTATTTAAGTAATCAATCCGAAAATCAACAATCTGTCCCGACTCGTCTCGAACCGATGAGTAGATGCCAAAGCAGTCCAGCATATTCTCGATCGACACCCGAAAGCGATCTTGGCTTTGCTGAAGTTGGTGTTTCAATCCAGCGTTTTCGATCGCGCTGCGGATAGTTAGCTGCAACAGTTCGGGGGTGAGGCGGCGTTTGGTCAAATAATCTTCTGCGCCCAGTTTTATCGCTCGGACTGCGAGGCTTTCGTCACCTTCTCCTGACACCATGACGACGGGGGGATGATCGCTGCTTTGAGCATTGAGCGCCTCCAAAAACGCCAACCCACTCTGATCGGGCAGCGAATAATCGAGCAAAATGGCATCGATCGCCTGGGTTCGGCAGAGTTCTAAGCCTGCGATCGCGTTCTCTGCTTCCAAAAAGCGATAGACGCAGCTTGAATCTGCGAGCAGACAGCGCCGATATTGCGCTCGGGCTGGGGCAACGTCATCAACAAGCAAGAGGGTATGAACTGGCAGAGTCATAAAAACCTGATGAGCAGTGGGGCTAGGTTGGTGTGATTTTGAGTAGATGTGGTTTTGAGTAGATGCTTAAGTCAATACACCTCCTGCATGAATAGAATTTTGATGTCACCTGCTCTTAGGTCTTGCTCCGTTTGGGTCGGCTTGTGCCCCCTAAATCCCCCATTCTGG
>NZ_JBJPHU010000220.1:0-4578 GCF_052939515.1 Phormidesmis sp. 146-33 | reverse complement strand
TGGGACTTGCAGGGGCGGGAGCTGCAAACCTTGAAGGGGCACAGCAATTTTGTCAATAGCGTGAGTTTCAGCCCGGATGGCAAAACCCTAGCGACGGGGAGTGTTGACACCACGGCAATCCTCTGGAATCTTGACCTGAATAGCTTGATGACCTTGGGATGTGACTGGCTGCACGACTACCGCACTTACAATTCTGATGGGCAAAGCGACCAGGAGTTGAATGCCATTTGCAACGAGATGACGCAACCCCCGACAAAGCGCCAGACCTCGCTATGGCAGAGAATCATGGGGTGGGTTTGGCAGAGATGAAGACTGAAAGGGACAAGCCGATCGACTTCAGCCCGTCTCAAGTGAGATAACTCAACGGACACCAAAAGAGCCATCACACCTGCCCCGATCGCAGCCTTCGCCACGACGATCGCAACTTTCACCACGACAACCGCAACTTTCGCCACAACAACCGCAACCTTCGCCACAACAACCGCAACCTTCGCCACAACAACCGCAGCCTTCGCCACGACGATCGCAACCTTCGCCACGACAACCGCAACCTTCACCACGACAACCGCAATTTTTGCCACGACAACCGCAATTTTTGCCACGACAATCGCAATCTTTGCCACGACGATCGCAATCTTTGCCACGACGATCGCAACCTTCGTTACGACGATCGCAATCTTTGTTACGACGATCGCAACCTTCGTTACGACGATCACAACCTTCGTTACGACGATCGTAATTTTCATCACGACGATCGCAGCTTTTGCTCAAACCGATCGAGGTTTCGTCGCCCCGATCAGAGGTTTTGTCGAGCCATTTATAAGTTTCCCTTAAACCAATTCAGGTTTGGTTAAAGCGTTTCTTATGCTGATCTCGATCGAGCAGCTTCTAATTCTCAACTTTCTGATCAACTTCCCTTTTTAAGGCAAGATTGGGGGCAAAAGGCTTGAATAACGAACCCCAAAAAATAAACCCAGACCGACGAATCGATCCAGGTTTGGTTTTTATAAACCAGTCGTTTTATAGTGGGTGACTGGCGGTTTTCATAGAAGTTCATTCCTTCTGTATCTACAAGAATACGCCCTTCTTTTCGGAATCAGGCGAAAAAGATAAGGAACTTTGTATTGTGACACACAGATTTACATTCAGAGTTTTCTTCCTAACTCCTGCGATCGCCTCCAAGCCGCCTTTACCGCCTCAATCACCGCCGATCGAAAGCCTGATTTCTCTAATTGAGCGATCCCCGCGATCGTCGTCCCCCCCGGACTTGTCACCCGATCCTTCAATTCACCGGGATGAATCCCCTCTTCTTGCAGCAGTTGAGCCGTACCACGTACCGTTTGTAAAGCCAACTTGAGGGCGATCGCTCTGGGCAAACCTGCGGCCACGCCTCCATCCGCCAACGCTTCGACCATCAGCGCCACATAGCCCGGCCCCGATCCCGAAAGCCCTGTGACAGCATCCATCATCGATTCGGGCACCTCGACCACTTCGCCCACCGTTTCCAAAATTTGGCGGGCTTGATCTAAATGATGAGATTGGGCATATTGACCAGGCGCGATCGCCGTGATCCCCGCACCAACGGCCGCTGGAGTATTGGGCATTGCTCGAATTACAGGCTGTCCTGGAAAAGCGGCTTCTAGCGTCTCTAACGACGTTCCTGCCAAGATCGAAATCACCAGAGCGCCACGAGTTTCAGACCCCAAATCTGATTCCAAATCTTTAGCAACCGCCGCAAAAATCTGAGGCTTGATTGCCAAAAACAGCACTTCACTCGCGGCTGCGGCCGCCTTATTTTGGTCAGTCACCTGAACTTGATAGTGTGAGGCTAAAAAATCACGTCGCCTGGACTGTGGCTCACTCACCAGCATCTGATCTGGCGAATACATCTCCTGCACAACAAGACGGGACAACAGAGCTTCCCCCATCATCCCGCCCCCAATCATTCCAAATTTAATGCTCAAGTCAATTCCTGGAAATATAACAAAAGCCAAAAGTTTGACGCTCAGAAACAAACAGATTCAGGAATGAACTCACCAAAAAATTCATTAACAAATTCATCCCTCATCCCTCATCCCTCATCCCTTCTTATTGCGCCATTCTCGCTTGCTCAGTCGCCCATGCAGGAGTCGGTGCCGCAGGCCGAGCCGGACGGGCCGCAGGTGCAGGTTGAGGCACTTCGTGGATTACGCCTGTTTGAGTACTAACCTGAACACAGCTAGGTGTAAACAGGAAAATGCTTTCGCCGATGCGCTCTTGGTGACCATCGATCGCATAAGTGCCACCTGCCACAAAATCGACGGCTCTTTGAGCTTGATCCGGGTCCATGATGGTCAGATTTAAGACAACGGATTTGCGTTCGCGCAACGCTTGAATGGCTTGGGGCATTTCTTCAAAGGTGCGAGGCTCCATCACCACGACTTCAGAAATTCCATTAACTGCGCCGGGCATTCCAATCACATTATTCATACCGTTGTTTACACCTGTGGTTCCAATGACTGCGGGTTCTGTAGCGATAGCGGCTCGATCGCGAAATCTTTGACGGCGCGCACGAGTTTCTTCTTCAGTATTGCTGTTGTTGACAGCGGGTGCAGGATTCTCTTCCTGGTAGAGCGTTTGGTATTCCTGCCCATCCATTTCGTCGTACTCATATTCATAATCGACTTGCTCGTTCAGACCGACAAAATCCCGTAGTTTGCTGAAGATATTCACGATTCACGCTCCGTCACGATCTATGTTGTTGTGTACGTTAGTTTACTGACAAATCTGTTTTTGACAACTGTAGAGTAGCAAGAAAAAAGCCATTTACAGTTTTTGTTATCACGCCTATCTAAGTCACTTGTTGGATGCGATCGAAGAAAGGTTTTAAAGTTGGGTTCGCAGCGTTAGAAAGTCTACCACACTGCCCACCTCGCCGAATGAACAATTAGTATACATGCTGTTTCCAAAATGAGCCGCCCTTTCTAAATTTTTTAATCGCCGTCGCAATTGTATCGGCTGATGAAGCCATGCGATCGCAAGATCAAGAAATTTTCTAGTCTTGTGCGATTGCATTCACAAACCTCCTTTGATCGCCTGTCTTGACAACAGAAACCTCAGTGACAAATTGCCCCAGTTAAGTGAACCAGTTAGGTGAAAGATTTGGTCGTAAAAGTTTGGGTGATAGAGAAGGTTCTATCGCCGATCGAGATGCTGAATGATGAACAAACAGCAGTGCCTGAAGTGCCGCAAAAGTTGAAACGACAACTGCACGGTCACAACTCTAAAAATGCAGATCAAGCAGGTGGCACCTTGAAGCTTTGATTGGGTCGATTTTGAACTCTCTAAAGTTCTGCTTTCAGATTTAAGCCAGCTTACCCAATGCGATCGTTCAAACCAATTGCCGATCAGGTTACTTACAATATCACCTTTCTCCAAAACGTCAACAGCAACTTTAAAAAAGCTGAGAATCTTCCTGAAGTCCTTATCTGTGAAGCGGCTGCCCAATGTTGAGGGTCTTCTTTGTTATTTTATCTAGTTCGACATTTATTAAGAACAAGTTGCAAATTTGACCTGTTTCTCTTGCTGAATCAGTGAATACCAGGTCGATCGCTGCTCATTCTAAAGGCTTCTAATGCCCTAAGTGAGCGTGCAAACGAGGGCAATTTTGGGCACTCTAGTTTCTTTTTGTAAAGCGGTATGGGGGGTCTGACCCCTTATTCTCAGGTGATTAGAGGACGATCGCCAAACAAAATTCTTCCTGGCCGGATCATCGTCGCCCCCGCTTGAATGGCTAAGAGATAGTCATCGGACATGCCCATCGATCGCTGATTTATCTGAACGTAGGGTAAGTTCTGCTGCGCGATCGTCTCCGCAAGTTTGCCAGTCTGTTTGAACACGTCCCGGATCTCATCAGGGGTCAAGCCCATCGGTGGAATGGTCATCAGTCCTTGAATGTCCAGATTTTTGCAATCGTTGAGGTGAGGCAGGTCGGTGAGCAACTCTGGTACTGTCCAGCCTGATTTGTTGGGGTCGGGTAAGAGTTTGACTTGAAGGCAGATCTGCGGTTTTGTAGGGAGGTCTTGGGCGAGACGATCGAGCCGTTGCGCCAATTTGAGGCTGTCTACTGACTGAATCCACTGAAAAAGCTCGATCGCTCGTTGCGTCTTATTACTTTGCAAATGCCCGATCAAATGCCACGTCACATCTTCAAGATCTTTTAATTGTTCTTGTTTTGCCTCGGCTTCCTGAATGCGATTTTCTCCAAAATCCCGCAGTCCTGCTGCATAGGCGGCCCGCATCGCCTCTACGGGAACTTGTTTAGTAACTGCGATAACCCGTACCGTATCAGGAATCGTCTGGCGAAATTGTTGAATGCGTTCTTGCAGCAGGTCAGTTTTAATCATGAGGAAAGCGATCGAGAACAACAAATAAAAAACGAACCCAGAATTGAAATTCACTTCTCAAGTCTAAAGTCCCCCGTCTCGATCGAGCCTATCTACAAAACAGCCCCCTCATCCCTCATCCCTCATCCCTCATCCCTACTGAAACGTCCGTTTATGCACAAACTGAAGCTGGTCGTATTCCTTCTGCATTCCA
>NZ_JBJPHU010000219.1:0-4580 GCF_052939515.1 Phormidesmis sp. 146-33 | reverse complement strand
GCCAAACTTTAGCTCAATCTGCTGACCTTGCTCAAAAATGGGCGAACCGTGAGTTTATAGTTGCAGTTAATGTGGGTTTGAGCGGATGGTTGTGGGTTAGTTGCAATTAATCTGGATTCAGTTGCAGTTAATTCGGGTTTGAGCTATCGGATAGTTGCAGTTAATTCGGGTTCAAAATCGCTATGATTGCGGGTTTGATGATTTATGATTGCGGGTCGCTACAAATAGACACCTACAACTCTGTAAGGCTTTGGGCGATCGCTTCAGCGACTTGCGACAGTGTCTTGGCGCGAACTTCTGTGTAACGCTGATTTCCTGGCATAACCACCAGATTAGGGGCAGCAGAACAGCGTTTTACACATCCGGTTCGTTCGATCGTGACAAACTGTTCTAGATTGCGATCGCGAAGGAGTTGACCCAATGCCTCACAGAGTCCTTTCCCCCCTTTTCTCAAACATCCTGATTTTTGGCACACTAGTACCTTGATTTTAGGCTTGGGGTTGATTTTAGGCTCAGATGGAGACACTAGGCTGGAAGATGCAGGCACGACGGGAGTACAAGCTTTGAGTGGTGTAATCTGAGTTGCTTTTAGTTTGAGATCGTGAGCCGGGCGATCGAATTTGCCGATGCCTGTAACCTGAATAGATTCACCGGGCTGAAGCGACATTCCTACTGCCATCCGCACCGCCTTAGGAAGCTTGATCTGCAACTCTTCGGACAACACGCCAAGGCGTAAATACTTTAGCTTTCCCTCATGCTGGACAAAGCCCAAAAACTCGCCCTCGAACTTAAACTCCATGTGTTGGTGATCAAAGTCAACCATGATCTGATGTTCCTAAGTGATACGTCTAGCTTCTACAGTTTTCGGCAGTTTTATGGGATCTTCTAACCCAGCGATCGCTAGTTCCCAGCCATTTGCCAGGGTGAAGATCTTTTCACTGTTTGCTTCTGTTTCGTTCACCACTTCTTCTTCCAAATCTTTTTTGGCCACATAGACCACCAGGTGTCCCGCAGAATTTCGACGGAGCATAACTTTCATTTGATTTCCTCAGCTAGTTCAAGTTCCTTTTTGCGACAGCCAACAATGTGCCCCGTCGTCATGAAATGCACTGCATAGATGTAGGAGCTTTGTAGAAAAGTACCGATGCTGATGACATAGCCAACGTCTCCTTTCTTGGCTAGAGTTGCCCCGATATCCTTACCAGGAAACGTGCCGTCATTGCGAATTAGTTTGCGCGATCGCACCTTCTGACCAATCTCAAAGGTGGGCGGGCTATCGATTTCAATTTCATCCGTTTGCATGGCTATATGACCTCACTGGGGGAACTAAACTTACAAGCTCTTCAACAGTCAGACTGCGCTTAACTTCTATTGCTTGATGTCGCACGGCTTCTAGTACCGATTGAGCTTCCTCAGAGTTGAGAATGATGCCCTGTTGTTGCAGCACACTCAAGACTAAATGCCGACCTGAATGTTTACCTACGACAAAGCGACGTTCCCAGCCCACATCTTCTGGGGCAAACGGCTCATAAGTGACCGGATTGTGCAAAATGCCGTGGGCGTGAATTCCAGACTCGTGAGCAAAGGCATTTTCGCCAACGATCGCTTTCCAGGGCGGCACAGGACAATTAGACGCTCTAGAAACCAGGCGAGAAAGTTCTAGCAGTCGTTTGGTATCAATTCCCGTTTGGATGCCATAGATGCGCTTCAACGCCATCACAACTTCCTCTAGGGCAGCATTGCCTGCTCGTTCACCTAATCCATTGACGGTCGTATTTACGGATAGCGCTCCGGCTTGTATCCCGGCTAGTGCATTCGCGCTGGCCAGTCCTAGATCATTGTGTGTGTGCATCTCGACTGGGATGGACAGGTGAGAAACAAGCTGACGAACGTTGTTGTGTGTGGTTAATGGATCAAGAATGCCAACGGTGTCACAAAAGCGAAATCGGAACGCACCCCACTCTTGAGCAAACAGGGCAACATCGAGCAGAAAGGACTGATCGGCTCTAGAGGAATCTTCACCGCCAACGGATACCGCCAGACCGTGATCGCAGGCAAAGTTAATCACATCTCGCAGGCGATCGAGCATAACCCGCCATTGTCCATGAAATTTTGCCGCAATTTGAATGTCTGAAACTGGAACAGAAATGTGAACCCGCTGTAATCCGCAATCGAGCGATGCCTGAATATCTGATAGGTTCGCCCGATTCCAGCCGAGGAGTTTTGCCTTTAATCCCAGGTGTGCGATCGCTCGAATGGCTTCGGCTTCTTCTTGTCCCATTGCAGGAATGCCGACTTCTAGTTCCTGTACCCCGATCGAGTCAAGGAAAGTAGCGATCGCAATTTTTTCTTCAATATTGAAGGCAATTCCGGCAGCCTGTTCTCCGTCTCGCAAGGTTGTGTCGTTAATCTGAATGAGATGATTTTTCATCGTAAGTTGTGATCTCTAATCAGTGAATTTTTGATGGAGATTGGATTCAGTAGACTAAAGACTGAGAATCGGAGACCTGGTTAAATGACAAATTTCCTGGCGTTGAGACTACAAGAGCAAAATTCACCTTCGCAGACAATGGAATCCTGAGTAGGTTAGTCTACGAAGGTAGACTTCGTTCTAATAGGCGCAAATTCCATTCACCAGCTTCTCTGTTCACGTTCCAGGCTCCAACCTCCAAAGTCAACTATTCAATCTACAGTCGGCTTACAAAAGCAAACGTCAGACTGTCTTCTGCTAGAAAATGCGCCAGATGGAAGGCTCGGTCTTCGGTTTGTAATAGAAACTGCTCGTAAAGATAGCGAGTGGCCCGATCGCCGATGCTTTCTGCCTGGGCTGCCTGCCGCCGCAGTAGATCAATCATGGTTTGCTCCGCTTGCAAGTTGTTTTCTACCATCTGCCGAGCCGTAAAACACCCATCTGGCTCCGGCGAGAAGCAGCACAATTCGGCCAGTTTGCCAAAGCTAGCAGCAGGGATGCCTCCTAATCCATTGAGCCGCTCACCAATTTGATGAACATAGTTCTGGACTTGCTCATAGCTTTCAGAAAAGAACTCATGCAGCGAGTAAAATTCTGCACCTTCCACCACAAAATGGTGTTTTTGGTATTGCAGATAGAGTGCCTGAAAACTAGCAAACGCAATGTTTAATCCTTCACAGACCGGAACAGTGACTTCTTGCCCTAAGCCGATCGGGTTGGTTTGAACTTGACCAAATTCTTGTACGAGTGCCTGTGTCATTTGAAAGACTCCTTGAGGTTAGTAAGTGTGAGTTTGGCAGTGAACTTGAATTGCTTTCTCAGTGTTTGAAGTGAAAAAGACTGTTTTTTGGAAGACTGTGTTTTGGAAAGGTGAAACTTAATCAGTCTCCCAACATCGCTCTAGCCAGTTCACCATCTCTGGGCGAGAGGCCATAAACTGCTGCACCACACTTCGCAGTAGCAGAGCGCCCGTGCTGTTGTGGACTTCGACCCGCAGCGAACCATCTTCTGGGCACCAGCAAGGAATCATTAATTCCTGAAGGCGATGGTAGACCCGCCAGCGATCGATGCGAGACACCGCAACCACATGAGCTACAGAGCTATTGAGATTGGATGGGTGATCAATCTGGCTAGTGCCAGGGTTTGTAGGAGAAAGGGAGGACATTGAAGTTACCTCGATAGGGTTAGTGGGTGTAATGATTTTGAGTCAACAGTTGAATATATTGTTCTAAAATTTCAAGGCGATCGCGTAGTGCCTTCATCGCATCTGCTTCAACATCGGGGACTTGCCCATGTTCTAGTGGACAGGTTTGAGTATTGGTGCGACAAATATTGCGTCCAGGAACGCCTACAGCAGTGCAATGGGAAGGGACGGCTCGCAGTACGATCGATCCGGCTCCAATCCGGGCGTAGTCTCCAATTGGAATGTTGCCTAAAATTTTTGCTCCAGCCCCAACCACAACATGCTGCCCCAGAGTTGGATGGCGTTTGCCTGTTTCCTTGCCTGTCCCGCCTAGCGTCACCCCTTGGTAGATCAAGCAATAATCGCCCACGACTGTGGTTTCCCCAATCACGACTCCCATGCCGTGGTCGATAAAGACCCCTTTGCCGATCGCCGCCCCCGGATGAATCTCAATCCCTGTGAAAAAGCGGGTCAGGTGCGAAATGAAGCGAGGGATAAACATCACATGGCGACGATAAAGCCAGTGGGCGAGACGATAGAGGACAATCGCGTGAAACCCAGGGTAGCAGCACAGCACTTCTAGCCAATGCCCAGCGGCTGGGTCACGATCGAAGATAATGCGAAAGTCTTCTTGTATCGATTGCCATACTGCGATCGGGAAAGGTATCGATGTAGCAGTACTCTTAATGGCTAGAGCATCCTGACTGGGGCTTGTTCTGAAATGCTCAGGGAGGGGGAGACAGCGTGAGGTAGGAAGAGGCTGCATTGCTTTCAGAGGGCAAACGGTGTTCTGTTCTCCTGCTTATATCAGGCAGAAAAAAGTAGGGCAGAATCCGCAACCCCAATCAGAGTTATTGAATTAATTAGCAATGTACTCAATCCCCAAACCCTAATCTAGTCGAGACTTTATTTTTTTGAAGGGTTGAG